>JBFMGH010000211.1:0-13617 GCA_040752795.1 Cyanobacteriota bacterium | reverse complement strand
TATTATAGCCAAGAGATATTAATATTGATTCTGCTTCTATGTAGCTTTCTATTTTTTGTACTTCAGTTGTTTCCTTACTATGTTTTTCAAATTCTGGTCTCCAGTTAACCATTTTATCTTTCAATTCAAACACAATTCTTTGTGCTATTTTAGGGCCAATACCTTTAGATTTTGACAGTGCTTTATGGTCTTGTTTTATAACTGCGCTCATTATTTCAAGTGGTTCAAGTTCTCCAAGCAAATTTTGAGCTACCTTCACTCCTATTCCTGATACTGACTGAAGAAAATTAAACAGGTCTCTTTCCTGGGCTGATGTAAAACCACACAGATACATATTATCTTCTTTATGTATTAATTGCGTATATATAGCAACGGTTGAACCTTCATTAGGAAGCTTTTCAAGTGTTTTTTTATTGACCAGTATTGAGTAGCCAATATTATTAACTTCTAGAATCAAGAATGTTCCAAAAGGGGTGTTCTGTTGTTTGGATACAATTCGACCTTTTAAGAATGAATACATATTTTAATCCTTTAAAATTTCTAATTTTGCTTCACTAATGAGTTTATGGTCATTGTCAGGCAAATTTCCTGTCGTTGTCAGGTAATTACCAACAAGCAGGGCATTAACACCGCATTTTAGGCCTTCGAGTTGTTCTGCAGTATTGAGGTTATGGGTTCTACCTCCGGCGTACCTGATAAGCACATCAGGCATAATTATTCTAAATATAGCTATTGTTTTTAATATTTCTTCTGTATCAATAGTATTTTTAACTTTTTCCATTGGCGTACCGGGTATAGGGTGCAGTATATTTATTGGTACTGAAACTGGTTCAAGTTCTTTTATCTCCAGAGCCATTTCTATTCTTTGCTGTCTAGTTTCACCCATTCCTATAATACATCCACAACATAGTTCTATACCTGCACTTTTTATGTTTATGGCTGTTTGTATTCTTTCTTCATAATCATGTGTGGTGCATATATTTTTATAGAAAGATTTTGCTGTATTAACATTATGATTAAATCTTTCCACACCAGCCTCTTTTAATTTTACAGCCTGTTCATATGAAACTATTCCAAGCGAGCAGCAGCTATGAAGGCCATCTATATCTGCTACTTTTTTAACCATTTTTAGTACTTTATCAAATTCATGATTATTATCAATTCCTTTTCCTGAGGTTACAACACAAAATCTTGATGCGCCATTTATTTTTGAATCATTAGCAGCATTAACAACAGTTTCAACATCAATTAACTGGTGTGTTTTACAGTCTGTTTTGTGATGAACACTTTGAGCGCAATAGCTGCAATCCTCGGAGCATTGACCAGTTTTAGCACTAATAATACTGCAAAGTTCTATTTTATTTTTGAAGTTTTTTGTTGTTAAGTCATTTGCTTGTTGCTGCAATGTTTTTAGTGGCAATTCATATAATTTATAGTATTCCTGAATTGCCTGTTCTTTTTTGTTGATGGTTTTCAATAATATTCCTCCAGAATTTATTATTTGTTAAGACTTTTGCCTGATACAATTTTATAATATAATAGATATTATTGATTTTAACCCGGCACATTTTCTGTTTCCTGTGGTATTTTGAGCATTAATAATGATATGTATATGTTGATAGTTTTAATTTGATACCAAATATCATAACAAAGACAACATTCAAGTAAAACTTAAGTTATTGGAGTAAAGAAATTATTAGTTATCCTGAACGCATCAAACATCATCCATCCCAGTCTCAAAGTACCTAGAACCTAAATATTGTTAATTACCCGCTCCACATTATCAATTCAGGTTTTCTGGTGAACTTATTGAAGCAGAATATCATAAAAATTTAGCTAGTAAAATTAATTATAATGAAATAAAACATCCTACGTTGATGTTTCTAGCCAGTTAAAACAAAATTATAGATAGCAATATAAAAATCATCATCCCTTATGGTGTTCTGCTGAGCGAAGCCGAATACCACAAAGAAACCAACCCCCGCAGGCGTAGCCTGCTAGTGATAATTTGAAGGTCCAGCCACTTTTTAAAGGGGCTGAAGGAAGCCACAACCGAAGCCTGCCTGCTGCGCAAACAAAACACCCTGAAATAAACCCATGCCATGTATTGATACAAAGGTAAAAAGCATCATTTGTTATGGTATTCTGGCTCTGGCAGCGGGCTAGCGTGTACGGTGCTAGCATACCTAAAAGGGCACCACTGAACTTTGACAATTGAATACTTTTTTAATGCTTTATGGTGAACTGACTTCCTACCCTCATACCGTTACCAGAATAGCCCGGCTCTATTATAGGATAAAAAGACACATTATACTTTGCTTTTAAAGCTGACGTTTTATCCAGAAAGGCTTTAAAAGGCTTCATGAAAATATATTTTGTAGCAAAATAACCGACTATACAACCTCCTGTTGTAGCAAGAAAGTCTATACCTGATGGTGCAACGTATGTTCCTTCTGCAACGTATTCAAAAATAAAATTATCTGCTAATGATACAAGAAACACTTCCTTTGCCGAAGCGCCTGAAGCTGTTAAATAACTGGCTACTCCAAACCCAAACATTGGATGCTGTATATAATTAACTATAGGGCCACTATCATCAACTCTCGCACCTTTTAATGCTCTACTGAATGGGTTCATCAGATTTCTGGCTACATTATTATATCCATACTGATCACTTTTTGACTTACCACCACCTGTAAGCCTTTCGCCTTTGGTAAATGCATCTTGAATTTGACCACTCTGGCCTATCATTGTACTGAGTGACGTTAGGAAATATACTGTTTTAGCCCTGTTTATAAACGGACTTATTGGTTTTTCTTTAAATACTAACGGCTGTATCTTGCTACATGGATCCTTAGAAACCATATAGTTATTCAAATCATCAAGATCGTTACTGAATAAATCTTCATTCTCAAGTGTTATTTCATCATATAGAGTTGTATTTTGCTCAATTTCAAGCTTTAATAACTTGTTGTTTGATATATATAGCGGTTCTGGCTCATAAAGATGAGACTCTGATATTTTATTACTTGTAAACTCATTATTAGATAATGTGAACGGATTTGTATTGTTGTTGTTGTTTAATTCTAAAATAACTGCTTCATATTCTGACAACGATTCAGAAGTTATATCTTCTTCATTGTTAACCAGTATCCTGTTAGGCTTACTATTTAAATCATTGGTGTTATAAACTGCAGGGTGTTCATTCTTTTCATAAACATATTTAGACTGGTCAACTAATGGAATTCTTTTAGTATCAGTAAAATTCAAATTTTTTCCAACAAAAAAATCCTTCTCTGCTGCATTAACTTGTTTATTTATGAATATCAAAAACATAAATAATACTGATATTAAAATTATTTTCGTTTTAAAACTAAACATTAGTAAGTCACTCAATAATATTGACCTAGTTGTTTAAAATTTTAAATAACACTGCTAATGTTGCACCCTGAACTAGATTCTTTGCTGTATCCCCTGCAAAATTAGCAAATTTCTTTACCGGTGAAGACTTCACGAATACTAAATCCTGCGGATATAATTTTATCCTTTCCTCTTCGTTACGAGCCTTCATTAGCACTTTACCAAACTTGAGATTCATTTTCTTAATTGAACCATCTGGATTTATTCTGGCAATGATAATGTTATTTGAAGCACTCTTTAATGGCCCACCTGCACTGGCTAATGCAGCTACCATATCAGACTCTGGTGGTAATTGATAAATACCAGGCTTCTCTACTGCACCCATCACCTGAACATTTATAAGCGCAGGGGCTACCGTAGACCTGGCTACCTCCCTCTGCTCTTTAGGGCTCAGTACATCATTACTGTTAACCTCTGATACATGTATCACATCACCAGACTGAAGTGAAAAGTCCTGAGAAGTATCTCCTTCATACAATAACTTCCACAAATCTATAGTGTATTTCTCATTGGTCCTCTTTCTATAAAGAGTTATGTTCTTTACATTGGCAGTAGTCTTAAGACCTCCAGCCTGCTCTAACGCAGATGTAACTGTCATAATTGGCCTGCCTATTGTATTACCCGACCTGCTTGTCTGACCATACAATGATCCTGGCATATCTGAACTATAGTGCCCAGGCCTTATTACCGCTCCAATTACATATACATCCATAGGCCTTATTTTTGACACTGATACATATATCCTTGGATGCCTTATTGTTTTTGATAACTCACTTCTGACTATTTCATTAAGCTCCGAAAGCGTTAAACCTTCTGCCTTTATCTGTCCAATAGGTATTATAGTAGCTGTACCATCCGGCAATATAGGAACCTGCTGTATTACCTCCGGAAACGTTTCATTTTCCTTCGTTATATAATCAAATACCTCTAATACATCTCCTGCTCCTAAAACATACTCCGGTGACGCCTGAACCCTACCTTTTAAACTGGTTGATGATGACGTTTCTGCTACTACAACATTAAAATTAATCGCTAACAACAATGCTGCAAACACTAATACAATCTTTATAGCTACGAACCTTAAGTGCATACTCTTCTTTACCTCAATTGATCTTTTTTAGACTCAAAATTTAGATTCTAATTATACTAACTACATGCTTTGCTTTAAATACACTGACTAAATTATTTATTATTATCTTAATTATTATTGACTCAATTTTAAACCTAAACTGCCTTAAAATAGCCTTCTCGCTTATATTAATATTTAGTTAAATTTTGCAATGTTTTAAATCTTCACTAATAAATTACTTCAAGCCTCTATTTACTCAATCTAACAGATACAATTATACTTGTTATTCTTATCTATATTCAAAATTACTTAATAATAGATTAATAAACAGGAAATTAAATTAAATCTAACATTTGATCCCACACACTTCTAAATGCTATTGCTAACCGCTTAATGCTCAAAACTTCTCAATAATTCTCCCCTCAATGCTTTATGCCATTAGTGAAAAAATACTTTTTAAAGTTTATTTACTTAAATATTTTTATAGTAAAATTATTAAGATTTAATGTTAAAGTTGGGTTTAATAAACCTTTTCAAAGCCGCATCTAACGCTTAAAAAGGAGTGCATTATGTCTAATAAAGAAAAAATTGAAAGCTATATGCTACAAATGGAAATACTCCACGAAGAACTCGATGAAGGCCTGTGGCTATTATACGAGTATGAAAACTCCTCTCAAAAACTCATTGTCTCAGATTCTGATTCCATTATTCACTTTAGAATGAAAGTTATGGAAATTCCTAAAGATAGAAATACTCATTGCGATCTTTTTAGAAAATTGTTGGAAATTAACGCCACCAGCCTATCACACGGAGCTTTCGCAATTGAAGAAAATATCATCGTATTAATAGACTCTTTGCAAGCTGAAAATCTTGACTTTAATGAATTCCAGGCTTCTGTCGAAGCCTTATTCCTCGGCATTATCGATACATATGAAGATTTGTCTAAATATGTTGAAAAACAACACGCTGTAAAATAGTTTTAGGAGGAACTTTGTATGGGTATTATAGAACGTATTATCTCTGTCATAAAATCAAACCTTAACCACTTAATTAGTAGAGCTGAAGACCCTGAAAAAATGCTAAACCAAATGATGATCGACATGAAAGAGCAACTCATGAATGCTAAAAAACAGGTTGCTACCTCTATAGCCGATGAAAAAAGACTTAAATCTCAACTGGAAAAAGAAATTGAACAATCTCAACACTGGGAAAAAAGAGCCATGCAAGCCGTAGAAGCAGGTAACGACGAGCTAGCCAGAGAAGCCCTCGCCAGAAAAGCAGAACATGACAACAATACACAACAATTCAGAGACCAATGGGAAGGACAAAAACAATCCGTCGATAAACTAAAAGATTCTTTAAGACTCTTAAATAAAAAAATTGAAGAGGCTAAACGTAAAAAAAACCTGCTCGTAGCTAAAGCAAAAAGAGCTGAAGCACAAAAGAAAATACACGACACAATGTCAGGGCTTAATGATTCAGCTGCTTTTGATACATTCGACAGAATGACCGAAAAAGTTGACCAGATGATCGCTGAAGCAGGTGCTGCCGCTGAAATGAATGAAGAGTTTACAGGCGATCAACTAGAAAAGAAATTTGATCAACTTGGCAACGCTGATGGCATACTCATCGATGATGCTCTAAGTCAACTAAAAGCAAAAATGGGCAAAACAACTACCACTGAAGTAGAAACTCAAACACAAAATCAAACCAGTGAAGGTACTATATAGTTTCTTTATTCCTAAATTATATAACTCATGGGTAGTTGTAATTATCCATGGGTTTTTAAATTAACATGATTGACGATATAACATTTAAATATCTCCTGAAAACAAAAGTGCAAGAATATAATAAAGCGCAAAAGTCCTTATATATAAATACCTATATATTTAAAATAGTCTTATTACTTATATTACTTGTATTCTTTCTAATGTTTACTATTTACTTCATACTGCCTTTACTAACTCCACTTTTTTTAAAAAAAAGCCTGGTCAATGATGCCCTTGTTATCTCCTGTAGTGGATGCTTATTTTCAATTCTAACACTCGGTCTGCTGGTATTATTTTTTCGAAACAGATTAGCTAAAAAGAAAAAACAACAAACTATTTCTCTTGACGACTTTGAAACTCAATTAACTGAAAATACCAACAACCCTAACCTCCCTGAAGAAATAGCTTACTCTGAAAGCCTGAATCTACCCAAAAAGAAACCTTCTTACACAACAAGGTTCTTAAACATTATTCCCCTATCTAAAAACCTATTAATGCTCATCTCATCAGAAATATTCTCTTCAGTACCCAGACCAAAACCAATTTACCTCGACAACAATAAAATTGAATTTGCACTAAACATATACAAATGTATTGTCAACACAAATAATTATCTCTTATATTTTGATGATCTTCAAAAAAAATACCCCGATTATTCTAATACTTGGCTTGAAAATACTCTAAACGTATTAAATATATTAGGTATTTTTAACATTACTTTTAATGACACTAACCAAAAAATAATTCTGCTTAATCTAGAATTCTATAATCCTGACACTGATATAACGCAGGAAAATTAGTAGTTTCAGAAGATGTCTTTTCAAATTACTTTGCTTTGTATACTATTAAACTAGCAACAAACTATTACACAAATAAATTGAATACTTTATGTATACCTTTCCATCATTTTGCCTATGTAAAAATTATAAATATCTAATAAAATAGTGTTAACTATATTTATCATTCTTAACCAAATTATTCATTCAGGATAAACAATTTGAACAAAACAGCACAAAATTTTTATTTTTCTAACTTACTGGAAATTATTAGAAAACTTCCAAATCTAATTCTGGAAGCACTTTTTATTGAAATTGTTACATTGCTAAGAGAAAACTATAACATTGAACAGCTTTTACGACAAGACAGAACAGATATGTTTCAATTATACACTCCTGAATTAACTGAATATGGGCTAATGATTTTGCAAAGAGCTGAGAAGAAAAAACTACCTGAAGGCATTGATAAAAATCTTGTTAAATATGTTTCTGCTGCAAAAGAAAAAAAGAACATTATTGATATATGCATATCTAACCACTGGACACTTGAACAATGTGCTATTTTAACTCATAAGTGCATGGAAAGAAACTTTATAAAACATAGCATTACACCATCACTTTACAATGTAATTCAATTCATCTCAGGAAGCCTTAAAATAGGCGAATTTTTAATGCGAAAAAACAAAATTGATAGCAATACACTTGAATATGCTTTAAATCTTCAAAATCAGCTGTCATCTTCATTTGGAGAAAAAAGCAAAATAGTTGAAATTCTTGTTAACATGGGTAAAGTAAAACAAGAAGATGTTCTTGATTTCTTGAATCTTAAAGAATCTTCTAAGCGCTACATACAAATTCAGGCTCCAATAACTCCTGAAACACATAAATTGAGATCTCTGGTTGAAGAATATAAGCAAAATCTTGAAAACATAACAGCTAATTATAATAACCTCTCTCAAGAAAAAAATAAAATGCAACGTAAATGCGAAGAATTAAACGAACAACTTCAAATGCAAATTGAGCGAAACAATATGCTTCAGAAAAAACTCCAGGATTCCGAAAGCAAATTAGGCTTTTTTAAGAAGTTATAAATATTATATAGAAGTATCCTGACCTGCCAAAGACTTTTTCCAGTTTTCAATAATTTCATTACGTTCTTCTACAAAGCGATATAATTGACAAACCTGCCATGTTTTAACTATTTCATCATAATGCAGTTGTTGTCCTTCTTTTCCTTCAAAGCAATGGCCTGATGTTCCATAGCTATCTTTATGACTTTTATTTGAATATGAGAAATACCCACAATTATAACAGGTAACTAGCCTGAAATTTTTAGTTACTAATTTGTTATTAATCTCATCAAATGCCTGATCCATACTTCTATAAACTTTAGTAGTAAACTTTTTATTATTAAAAATAAGAACTAACTGGTTATTCCATTTATCAGCAATAATTTCAAGCTGACATTTAATGTTTTTATTTCCATCAGTAACAATAACATTAATTATTTCTGATTTATAAGTTTTTTCAAACTCATAAAATTCTTCTTTAGATGGTTTATTAAATATATTGTCGTATATTGATTTAAAGTTTGAAAGCCTCAAGAAATAAACAAAGCTTACAGCAGTAGTTTTAAAATATCTAAAGAAGCTATTTAACCATAAAATTTTCTCTTTTTTAGAACATTTAGCTACGTTTAAGCAAATAAACTCTTTGCCAATAAAGCTTAAAAACAGAATAATTGGTATATAAAGCCATAAGTCAACATTTTGAAATTTAACTGAAGCCAGATATCCAAGAATTATAAGGACTAAACAGATAAAAAATATTATTGATTTAGCAGGTTTTAATATATATAAAGCTTCTGATAAACAATTTTTATTAAATATTACTTTTTTAAAGTTTTTAATAATAGCTTTAAGGTCTTTATATGTTTTTTCTGCTATCCAGTAGCTTAAATCATATATATCTTCAGCGATTTTATTATAAACAATAACCTCAGGAGCCCAGTTAATCTTAATATTTTTAGATAAAAGGTTAAAATAATAGTCAAGTTCATTATCAAAAGGTTCAAGATCTATCGGGAATTTTTCAAAAAATTCTTGTGATGCAATTAAGCCTGTAGAGAAAATACTACTACTCAAACCGAGATGAAATTTGCCTGCATTTATTACTCTCATATTTATTCTATTTTGTATATATCCAGATGTATTACTCGGAGTAGAGAATGGAGATGTAGTAGCTATACATGCCTGTGATATATCATCTTTTTCAACTGCACTATTTACACGTTCAATAAAATTAGGCTTAACTATACTTGAAGGTGATAATAATACGAAGGCGTTAGTATATTCTGAGGCCATACATTTATTAATAAATCTTCCTACAGCTGGAAACATTCCAATTGAATATCCTGGAGAATTTAGTTTCCAAACATTAATACCATCAATAAGTTCTAAAACTTTATCTGCACAATCTGAAGGATTATCTAACAATACATTTATAGAGTATCTATCTTTAGGATAATCTTGTTGTTGAAGCAAACCAACTAAATGTATTAACGAATCAGAAGATTGTTGAGCATAGACTATTATTGTAATATGTCTTTGAACCTGAGATTTAATATTTTTTCTTATAATATCTCTAACTCTGCCCCTTGATGCATTATAAATAAGTATCAGGTCATAAAGCAGGTATAAAATCAGATAAAATAATAAAATTGACCAGAGTATTATAAATATTAGATTCATCAATTTCCTTTGAAACAATTAATAACTAGTTAGTTAGTATTATTATAAAATAACGTTATAAATGACGAAAATTTATTTATTTAAGTTAATTTGTTTTTTTGATAAAAAAAGCTTGATCTTACTTTAAAACCCAGTTCTCTATAGTTTAGAATTCTTTCAGTTGAACCAACAAAAAATATACCATCTTCATTTAAGCTATTATAAAATTTTTTGTATAAATATGTTTTTGCTTCATCAGTAAAGTATATAACAACGTTTCTACAAACAATTAAGTTAAAAGCTCTATCAAAATCATCTTTTAATAAATCGTGGTTAACAAAATTAATACTATTAATGATTTTAGAAGATATTTTATAACTATTATCATCCAGGCATTCAAAATATTTAAGGTATTCAGGGTTTAAAGATTCTATTTCAGAATGATTAAAAATACCTGATTTAGCTTTTTCAAGAATAATTTCATCAATATCAGTTGCCAATAGATATGAAGATGACAAAATATTTAATTTATCAAGAATCATAGCTATTGAATAAATTTCTGCACCGGTTGAGCAGCCTGCTGACCATATTCTCAGATGTCCTTTATAAATTTCACTCTGTTCAGGGAAATAGAACGTTTCCAGTTCCTTAAATCTTTCTTGATCTCTAAAAAATTCAGAAACGTTTATGGTCAACATATTTATAAAAGCTTGTAAAAGCATGTTATCATTACTAAGCGATTCATAAAATTCATGCAAAGAGGCTATTTTAAAGCTGTTCATAAAGTTTAAAATACGTCTTTCCATTTGTTTTGGTTTATACAGCTTTAAGTCTAAATTAATCAGTGGTTTAACAAGTTCTTTAAACCTATCAAAATCTTCATTACCATTAGAATCAATTGGAGGAATGGATTTATTCATAATTTTATAGAAACTATAGAGTTTATTAGTACACTAAAAAACTATTTATTTATAATCAAAGAAACATTTATAAATTTTATAGATTTTTTAATCTATCAGCAGGGCTAATTATACTTGTTATTCTGAGGCCAAAGTTATCTTCAATAACAACAACTTCACCTTTAGCAATTAATTTACCATTAGCTAATAAATCAACCGCTTCACCAGCAACTTTATCAAGTTCAATAACAGAGCCTCTAGTAAGTTCTAAAACTTTTTTAATAGGTAATTCTGATCTGCCCAGCTCAACAGACAATTTTAAGCTAACATCCAGGAGAAGTTCAAGGTTTTTATGTTCTTCCCCAAACATTGGAGGAGAACCATCTAAGGGAGAAAATCTAGCAGGTTGTATAGTAACTGGGTCACCTGGAGACATAGCACCGTAAGCCCCACTTGAATTATCCTGGCCTCCTTGTGTATTTCCAAACATTCTTGATGAATTCATGCCTGCTAAACCTACTGTATCTAACGACGAATGACCAGAACTCCCTTGTAGCAACGAATCAACTGACCCTAAAAACATTTGAACAAGGCTTTGAGCCATTTCTTGACTAAATATTAATAATAAATCACTATCAACAGCTGCTCCAGCAATAAACCTGTAAGCAATACCTACTAAAGGTTTATTTTGAAATTCCTCAGTAACAATTGGTGGTTGTTCAGGGGTTGTAACTTGAATATTTGAAGTTAAGACAGTAATTTTTCTTTCAAATATAGAGCTCAGGTTTTCTGTTGCAGAGATCATCATCTGGTTAATAACATCTCTAACAGCATTTAATTGAATATCTCCAAGTTCGGCAGAATCTACCTGTCCGTTACCACCCATAATTATATCGGCTATAGCGGCCGTATCGCTATTTTTTAGTATTAGCAGCTGAGAAAATTCTAAGCTGCCCTGATATTTAAGGTCAATAACTGTGGTATTTTCCTGAGCTTGTATTACCTCTAGTATATCACTAAATTCAATTATGTTAGCATTATCAATTTCAACTTTATTATTTAAGACTTCGGCAAGAGTATTTGCAGCAGCACCCATAGTCATCGTACAGATTTCACTAAGAGTTTCTTTTTCCTGGTCATCTAAACCACCAGTAGAAAACCCGGATCCTGTGAACCCTGATTCATCTGACATTCCAGACAAAAGTCGATCAATATCTTCCTGGCTTAAATTATCACTCATTTCAAATCTACACCTATACTGTCTAATTCTTCAATTTTTATTGTATTAATAATGTTTATAGCTACTTTATTTTTTATTGTACCCGGCCTGGCTCTAAATTTTGGTATACCTTCAACATTAACAATTAATGGATCCGTAACCAGGCTGTCAAGCCGCAAAACGTCTCCTACTCTTAGTTCTAGCAATTCCTTTGTGGTCAAATCAACATTTCCAAGTATTACATTCATTTTAGTGGTTGCAGAACCAAGTTTTTGAAGTAATTTACCTCTGTCTTCAGCAGAAGATTCAGAATGTTTTGAGTGGAAAATGTGCTGTGCACTGAGCTGACCAATAACAGATTCAAGAACTGGATAGGGCAAACATAAACTCATTAAACCTGAATCACGACCACCTAATTGCACTTCAAAGGTAATCAAGGCAACAATTTCACCAGGAGTTGCAACCTGAATGAGTATATAGTTATCTTCCATACTAACAAGGCTTGCTTCCATAGGCATAACAGTATTCCAGGCTTCTTCAAGAGCTTTAATATTTTTATCTATAACTCTTCGAATAAGCGATTCTTCAATATCAGTAAGTTCACGAGGTCTTGTTTCGCTAACTCCAACGCCTCCCAGCATTCTATCAATAATACCTGACGTAACCTCATGCCCCATTCCCATTAAAATTTGCCCGGGCAGAGGCAGTAATTCAATAATACTAACAGTTATCGGGTTGGGCATAGAGCGAACAAATTCGTCATAAGTTAGCTGGTCAACACTAACAACATCAACATCTACTTGCATTCGCAAATAAGAAGTTAGCACCAGACCTAATTGTCTGGCGAAACCGTCATGAATAGTCTGTAAAGCTCGTAAGTGGTCTTTTGAGAATTTGTCCGGGCGACGAAAGTTGTATAGTTTATATCCTTTGGTGTCGCCCGCTGTATCATCGAAAGTTTCTTCATCCAACCCCGATGTTAACGTAGCTAACAGACTATCAATTTCCTCTTGCGATAGGGTATCAGAGTCTGACAACTGTCTTTTCCCTCCCAGTTAACTGTACTATTGAAGAAAGCTGTTGTTTTTCAATAGCTATTTCAGCTTAGATTCAGAAGATACCTGTTATTATAACATTCAAATATAAAATTGGCATGTTGCTTTACAGTTCGATAAATTAAAGAATCAAAAGCCCTTTCATTATTTATTGAAAAAGCTTTTAAATAATTAAATTGACTCTTTTCAGAAAATAGTTTAATAAAAAGTCATTCATAAATTCTAGATTTTTTAGTTAACAACATACATTATCAAATATAAAATAACAATTTTTATATCTTTTAGCCTCATTCAATCGTAGTATTTAAATAGTTATAGTGTAAAATTTCCTTTTAATTCAACTTGTTTGATTCACTATAATAATTATTTTTAAATAATTTAGAGACAATATTTAATTTTGTTAGCTGTTTTGCTTATATAAATAACTAACACCTGTTTTATTAATCTTATTTAGTTTATTATAACTAAGAAATAAAATGCTCTGATTATTTAAACTATTTAATTGCAGATATTTTAAGACATAAATTTAAAATAAAAGTGTTAGTATAGAGTTTTTTTATCAGTAAAATAAATTTTTAAGAATAAATTTATAATAAAATTTGTTTAAAAGAGGTATCTTTTTATAGTTTTAATTTATGTATGACAAATAACACAGCTGAACCTAAAAAAGAAAGAATTAGT
>JBFMGH010000210.1:0-4990 GCA_040752795.1 Cyanobacteriota bacterium | reverse complement strand
AGTAACTCAGGCAGGTAGGGGTTAGTGAGTTATTTTGAATATTTATATATTTAAATGTCAGTTATAGAAGTTAATGTTATCGAGTTTTAAGTAAAAAAAATTTGCTATTATCTTTGTGAATCAGGAGATATTATTAAATTTTTTTAACTTTTCCATCAACCTAGCTATTAACAATATTCTCTTTTAAGTAATATAGACTGACTAGACTTTATTTTTAGACTAATTAGGGATGAAAAAAGTTTATGGAATTGAATAAGTTCTTTAAAACAATAATTAAGAGAAAAAATATTATCGCTTACTGGGTAATAGCAGGCATAATAATTGCAATTTTAGTAACAATATTTCAAAAACCTGTTTATATAACCAAAGCAAAATGGTTTATACAGAAGGCTAGCTCCGGTAGCGTTCTATCTGGGGCGGGAAGTTCTTCAGAAGGAAACGCTTTAGCAAGTGCAGCCGGGTTATTATTTAATTCTGCTGGGGCAGGAAGCGCCGGAATAGATGCAGCAATATTAGAATCACCAGAAATTATTAATTCAATTATCGAAAAGCTTGAAATAAAAGATACAACAAAGAAAAATCTTATAACTTTAGGAGAATTTAGAAAGAGATTTAACGTTAAAACAGACAAAAAACTTCCATTTATAGAAATAACATATTCTTCTAATGACCCTCAAGAAGCTTATGATGTATTAAAAACAGCCGAAGAAGTTTTTATCAATAAAAACGTAACGGCAGAAGCCAAAAAGGCTCAATTAAATCGCGAGTTTTTAGAAAACCGGGTTATTGAAGCGGAGCTTGATTCTGACAGAACAGCCAGAAAGTTACGAAATTATGAGAGCGAAGCTCAGGTTGTTGATATAGAAGAAGAAGCCAAACAACAACAAACCAGGCTTCTAGATCTTCAAAACGATTTAGCTACTTATGAAGCTCAACTAGCCTCTGTGAAAAGCAAGGTTGGAGACTTAAAAGGCAAATTATCAACATCTTCAACCAAAATAGCTATTGAGAAATCTATTATTGGAACTGATACTGATATAAATAAACTTAAAAGTGAATTATTAAGTAAAAACAATAAATTAATTGAACTTCAAGTTAAATATACAGACAAACACCACGCGGTTATTGAAACAAAAGATGAAATAGAGAAACTGAAATCAGAGATAGAAAAAAGACAAAAAGCTTTAATAGGCAAAAGTTTTCCAGCTGAAAGCATTGAAGATGTTAGAAGTGTTAAATCTGGAATGATAGATGATTTAGTAAAGTATTCAACAGAAGAAGCCTCATTGGTATCAAAAATTGATGCTATAGAAAATACATTAGGTCAATATAGTAAGGACTTAAGTGTTTTACCTGGTAAAAAATTCAGATTAACAACACTTGAATTTGAAAATGAATTTCAAAAGTCACGTCTTGAAAGCATAAAATTAAGTTATGAGACGGCAAAAATTAATGAGGAATTTGCAAGACATACAATTAGTATAGTAAAACTTGACGAACCCATATTACCTAAAAATCCTACATATCCTAATTTAGTATTATATATACTGGTTGGTGTTATTTGTGGATTATTCTTTTCATATGCTAACATTCTTGTATTAGAAGCTATTGATAGTAAAATTAGAACACCTGAACAAGTTGAAGAGCTTACAGCTTTTACATATCTGGGACAAATTAGCTGTGAATTAACAGATGATTTAAGTAAAGCTTTAGTTAAAGATGATTCAACGGCAGGAGAAGAATACCGCAAATTAAGAACTAATATTAAATTCTTAAAAGTAGATACTCAAAATAAAAGTATAAGTTTAATATATCCTGAAACTTCTATTTATCCATCTATTGTATTAGCAAATTTAGCGAACTCTCTTTCAAAAGCAAATAATAAAACATTGATAGTTGAAACTAATTTTAGAGAGCCTGTAATTCATAAAATATTTAAAGTAGATGTTACAGATAACGGTTTATCCGGTTATTTAGCCGGAAATATAGATAATCACAATAGTGTAATTAAACAGGTATCCAATAATAAGAATTTATCACTGTTACCAGCTGGTATATTACCTCCTAACCCTTCAGATATATTAGATTCTGAAAGAATGAAAAATTTAGTATTACAGTTAGCTAATGAATATGATATGGTTCTATATAATTTACCTGCATATAAAACGTTTGCAGATTCATTAATTGTATCTAACTATCTTAATGGAAATATACTTGTAGCTAATGCAAATTCTACCACTACTTATGACTTTTCATATGTTAATAAAGTTGTTAAAAAACACGGCATAGAAATTTTAGGAAGTATATTTGTTAATATTCCCGGTAATGAAACTTAATTAAGTATATAGATATTTATAAAAGTATTAATTGAACTTATTTAGCTTCAGTGATTAAACCATTATTAATAGCAATAAGAATAGCCTGTGTTCTGCTGCTAACATTAAGCTTTTTGAAAATATTTTTCAGGTGTGTTTTAACTGTTAATTCACTGACATAAAGTTTTTCAGAAATTTCTTTATTGCTTAAACCTTTAGCAACAAGAGAAATGATTTCTTTTTCTCTAACAGTTAAGCTTTGAATTTCAGCATCAGTTTCAAAAGGCAAATCAAGTGTCGGAGTTGTATTAGCCCATGAAACACGACGCATTAAAGCTTCTATTCTAGCTAAAAGCATTTGAACATTAAACGGTTTCGTTATATAATCATCAGCTCCAACTTTTAAACCAGAAACCTGATCAACTTCACTATCTAAAGCTGTCATCATAATAACAGGAATATGTTTTAATTTATCATTATTTCTGATTATTCTAAGGACATCCCAACCATTCATGTTAGGCATCAAAACATCTAAAAGAATAAGATCCATTTCTTTATGTTTCTTTTCCAGAATCTCCAGCCCTTTTTGGCCATCAATAGCAATGGTTACTTCGTATCCGTATTCTGGTAAAATTTCTTCAACAATTTCAGGATTATCATCGATAACTAATATTTTTAAAGCTTTTTGCATTAACCCATTTATTCCTTTTACTCTTCAAGTTCATTTTAACAGAAACATTAAAAGGTATAGAAGCATGCAATTTTTTTTTTTATTTTTTATTAAATTTTAAAGATTATACTATTCCTTGAAAGTAATGATAGATTCCAGAGAATTGAAGCCGTATGTTTTTACCTGCGCAGCAGACAAAAATACCCTAGAATAATTTAAAGCCATATCTCGTTTACTTCCGTGGATTGATATAATTATAATAGCTCATATAAAATCAGGTTGGTAAATAAAGAAAATAAAATAAGCCAGTAATAAATACAAATAATAATAATAAATAGATTGTAATTTGAAATATTGCAAGTTGTAGAATATTTATTTCTAACAATTTTAGAGATTTTTCTATAGCTTCTTGAAGGTTTTGTCTTGTTTTTATATCATTAAAACATTTTCTTACCCTTTCAGGTAAATTTTTATTAGTCTTAAAAGCTGTAATAGGATCTAACCCGGCATTAATAGATTGATACATATTCTCAAGATCTTTTTTAATATAGCTATTCTTAACTCGTCTTATTGATATTTGAGTCGATTTATTAAATTGTAATCCTAATAAAAGTTGTAAATTTAAATATGTCATAAAAATATGAAGATTATAAAGTTTAAAAATCTTCCCTGTAATAGGAATTATTAAAACAAGTTTATCTGATAATGGTCTAAATTTTTTTACAGTAAACAACAAAACCAAGAAAATAACATTAAATAACACTATAGCTGATATAACAGGTAATATTACCCACCAATACAACCTGACATAGTCACTTAAACATATTATATATTTTGTTATAAGTGGCAATTTAATATTTGTTGATTGATACAAATTCACTAAATCAGGACAAATATATAAAAGTATGTATAAGATAACAGCAAAACCAATCAATAATAATAAAACTGGTAAAACCATTAAAATTTTAATTGATTTTTTCATTACTGAACATTCCTAAAAATCATTAAAGCATTATCCAGCTTGAATAGTTTCAGGCATAACTTTTTTAATATATGGTTTTTGCCACGATTTAATAATATCAATAATCTCTTTAACAGCTAAACTATATTTATCGTTAACTTTTTGAAACTCGGTAAGATTTCTTGCCTGAAGTTCTTGAGAGCTATAACCCCTATCAAGATCATTAATAAAATTTTGCAGGTATTTTAAATTATCATAAATACCAACAAGTAGATTTTGATGAGGTTTGATAAATTTACTGGTTGGCTGTAATGCCATAACATTAGCGTAATATTTTTTTGTATATTCAAATTTATTTTTAAACAGGTTTTTCATAGAATATTTATCCTGTTGATTAACAGCCTGAGCATCTGTAACAAATTGACTTTCTTTCTTATCAAAATCTGTCATTAAGCTATATAAAACCTTTGCATAATTAACTTCTTTGTCTGAAGGTATGTTATCACCAGCGTTTGCAATTTGAAAAAAACCAGTGCAAATGATTAAAATAATAATAGTTATTATTACTATTATACTGGTATATTTTTTCATAATAATCTCCTCTTTGTGTTAAATTAAAAACCTTTGCATTAATATTTTCAGTGATTATTGACAGATATGAAAGGTTTTTTATTGCCTGATAAGCCAGATGGTTTTTTTATATTTATAATTATGCATAAATCTTAACCATTTTATCAAATCTATTTTGATGTAAAAAAATTTTTTATTTTGTTAAACCAAACTTTTAAAAGAATTATTCTATTGCGAAAATATATTGTAGGGTATTTTCTCGCACCCTGTTGAAGAAATGCCCATTTTAAAATTTTCTGGAATTTAAAATTGTTTTCAAACAACAGTATAGAAATTGATTAACCGGTTATTTTATTATGTAGACGTTATTAACCCGGATTATTCACAAAGTTTCGGAAATAGATCTTTGCCGAGGGCTCAAAAGGCCCGCCCAGAGGGCCTTTTGAGCCCGATCCTCTAAAACCTGGCCCCTGT
>JBFMGH010000209.1:0-5460 GCA_040752795.1 Cyanobacteriota bacterium | reverse complement strand
ATGAAAAATAAAATCCAATTTGATACCCCGCAGAAACTTATAACCTCTGCAAGTCAACCAGAATTTTTACCCAAGTCAAGAATAGTTATTCTTGTTTCAATAATAACTATTTTAACAATTCTTCTGGCCAACAGGTTTATCTGGAAACCAATACTTGAAGTAGATCAATTATCTCCAAGAAACATATATGCATCAAAGGATTTTAAATATAAAGACGATGATTCAACTCAGAGATTATATAATGAAGTTTTAAGTTCTATAAAACCAACACTAAAAAAAGATCCCAAAATATCAGAACAGGAATATGAAAACCTGACCGAACTTATCCAGAAAGTAACAGATGTAAAACAGGCAACTAAAGAAGACCCCTATTATAACAGAGGTCTTATTTCAACAGATGTTCAGGATTATGTTATATCTTTAAACCAGACTGAATGGGAAAAGATAATTTATGTTCCTACAATAGAAACATTAGCAAGTTTACTTGCAGGTGGAATACCTGAGAAAGTTGATAAAAATGAGTTAACAAAAGCAATAGATTCAATATTGCTACACGGTGGAAATGAAATAGCAAGAAAAGCAATAATACAGATAATTGTTGCCACATTTTTTCCGGATAAAAGTATTTATTTTGGTTCAATGGCACAAGATACAAGTAGTGAAATAGCAAAAAAAGCGAAATTTTCAAAATTATTTACAAGTTTTCAATCTTCCAGAATTAATAATACCAGAATATTTAATAAAGCTGTTAAACATCCCAGCACATTAGATATTGATAATTATGTTAATAGAACAGCCTATTTATTGAGACAATTAGAAGTTATAAGAAGTATTAAAAATTTAAACAGGCTTGCTTATGACATTTTACCTCCTGACATCAGATTAATAGCCAAGCAAATGAATGAAGATCTGTTATGGAAGACGAAAGAAATAGCTCTTGATACATTTAGAAAACTTCTTGATGATGGTATAACAGATATAGAAGTAGAAAATATTCAAGATCACCTTGACAAATATTTATCAGATGATATCTCAGAGGATCAAAGGAATCTTATTTATCTTCTTATAAGTAAAATTGCTGAGCCCAACGTTATTATTGACCAAAAACAAGTTGAAGAATTAAAAAAAGAAGCTATTAAAACATTACAACCGGTATATATAAAAGTGAACAAGGGTAAACTCTTGTTGCGAAAAGGACAAAAAATAACAACTGAAAAACTAAAAGTTCTGGATGCAGCAGGAGAACTTGATAAGCAAATTAACTGGACCGGAGTTTCAGAAATATTTAGTATAGTAACAATAATAGTATTTATTTTTGTAATATACATATATTTATTTGAGAAAGAGCTATTTGTATCATTCAATAATTTATGGTTAATAACAATATTGTTATTTGCTATAACAGGTATATCAAGTTTAGTAGTAAATGGCAACCAACAGTTTATCCCTCTGGCAGTATTTTCAGGAATCATAGCAATGTTTGTTGGCCAGAGAGCATCAATAATATGTCTGGCATTTGCACTTTCTCTTTATTATTTTGGGTATGACATTGACATAACAAGCATAATAACGATCATATCCGGAAGCATAGCAGCTATAGTTATTTTACCCAAAGTAAATCAAAGAATAAATATACTAAAATGCGGTATTATAATAGCATTAATTCAAGTAATTACCTATAATATCGCTACTATAGTAGTTGATGTACCACAAAATGTTGATATTTTATCTTCAAGTGGAAATGTTTTATGGATATCAACATTATGGTTTGTCAGTGGAATAATCTTTTCAATGATAATACTTGCAATATTACCTTTAATAGAAGAGTTTTTCGGACTTATTACTTATTCACGACTTATTGAATTAGGAGATTTCAGCCAACCATTGTTAAGAGAGCTAGAAGATAAAGCACCAGGTACATTTCAACATAGTATTGCAGTAGCAACATTAACTGAATATGCAGCAAGAAAATTAAACCTGGACCCAATATATTGCAGAGTAGGGGCATATTATCATGATGTTGGCAAGATGCTAAAACCTGAATATTACATAGAAAATCAATTTGACCAGGAAAACCCGCATGACAAACTAGATGATCCACTTAAAAGTGCTAAAATAATAGTTTCTCATGCCAGAGCAGGCCTTTCACTAGCCAAAAGGTTTAAGCTTCCTCAAGCCCTAATGCCTTTTATGACAGAACATCACGGAGATAGCCTTGTAACCTATTTTTATTACAAGGCAAAACAGAAATTAAAAGAAGGAGAACAAATAGACGAATCACAATTCAGATATTTTGGTCCGAAACCACAATCAAAAGAAACAGCTATAACTATGATAGCAGATTCATCTGAGGCAGCAGTTAGATCATTAAAAGAAAAAAGCAGAAAAAATATTAAAAATAAAATTAAAGACATTGTGTCAGAAAAAATGAACGATGGTCAATTAAGTGAATCAGGCTTGAAAACTGACGAAATAGCAATAATAGTCGATGCTTTTACGCATGTAGTGCTTGAAATGTACCATAAAAGAATTGAATACCCAAGTAACAAAAAATTATAGCTCCGGGTCCAGCATTAAACACATGTTTGAATATTACAGCTATTTGAGTACTATTTTATTTGTTGTGCATCCTAAGCGAAATTACAACATAAAAATTTGTGCATAAGTGCATATATTCTCAAAAAAGCTACGGTAGCAGCGAAATAGTATCTTAGCCACTGTTCTCTAATAATTTATAAAACATTAGTTATGCAGAGGTCTCTGTCATTAGAAGCAGGTTTTAAGTAAATGTAGCAAATAAACGGGGATAACTATACTTATCCTTTAAAGTAATCTATAGATTCCAGATTATAGAGGCAGGGTGTTTTTGCCTGCTGCGCAGGCAAAAACACCCTGTAATAATTTAAAGCCATATATCGTTTACTTCCGTGGATTGGTATAGGTATAAATCTTAAAGAAGAAAATATATAAGTGAAACTTTTTTTAGTGATAATATTATTTCAAAATATATGTTCTAAAAAATTTTGTATTCAAAAAAATGTTTCAAAGTGATAAATTAAAAAAGTTATTATTAACCAGAGCCAAAGTATTTATAATACTTGGAATATTGTTTTTACCGTTAATTATTTTCTTCATACTTTATTATAGCTATTTGCAGGAAGCAGTTAACAGGTTAGAGATTTTAAGTTATGATATAAGGCTTCAGTTTAGTAATTCTAAGGCAAAAAGTTTTGATAAAGACATAATAAATATACTTTATACCAAACAGGTAAACTCTTTCATCTCCAAGCATTCAGAAAAAGAATTAATAAAAGGTGAATTTCCTGAATCTGTTTGGGCAGATATAAACTCTTTTTTATTAAGGGGTAATACTCTTGCAACAGTTTATGACGTTCAGTTTTCTAACGATCCTAAATATTATCAGGAACAGAATTTTATCAAATCTTTTCAATCTGCTGACAATTCATATTTAGCTTTTACTGCATCACCTTTAGGTGATATGTATAAAGATAACAAGCTTATTGATGAACTTGGTAGTGGCTATTCAGCATTTAAAAAAGTGGATCTTCTTATTGAGTTTTTGCAAGCCAGTAGTGCAAAGAAAATCATTGACTTTGATGCATATAATAATGTGCTTAAAAAGTTTTATAGAAAAATTACAATAGATAATAATAATTTAAGTGCCCAGTTTTTGTTAAATATTTCATTCTGGAATCCAAGTTTGCCTTATTTTAAACTTGCAGATGTTAGTAAAGGTATAGGTATAGCAAATACAATAGACACAGAAGACAGTATTGTCAGATCTTCAAAGCTTTTTGGGAGATTTAATAAAAATGAAATAATACCTTCACTATCACTGGCACCAGTATTAAATATTTTGCCAAAAGATAATACATCACTATCTCTAAAAAACAACCTGTTTGTTTTAGGAGACAAAAAGATTCCGCTTGATTCAAAGGGTAATTTTTTTATTAACTGGCGGAATTATAATAGTAATATAATTTATCGATTCGAAAGCATTTATCTTTATGAGAAATATTACACTACTGATCCTAGAAATGGTTTTAATATTCTGCCTGAAGAAGAAAATTATTTTCTTCAACCAGAATATCAATGCTTATTTACAAGAATAGATAATATTGAATATTTTTATATTAATTACCTTGAATATTATAAAATTAGATTTTTCGATAAATTTAAAGACATAAAAATATCAAAAAACGAAGAATTTAAGAAAACCAGCGATTTAAAAATGCTTGAACGCTTAAGTAATTATGATAACAGATGTTTTGACATTAGCGCAATAAAATATCCACTAAATAATTATATTGAAGATTTAGACAGATACAATAAAGCATTAATTAATCCACAAATATTTACTGGAAAAATAGTTGTAATTGGAGAAGAATATTCACTTGATGCTATACATCACATAAATATAGGTAATATTCCTGGCCCTATAACTATTGCAACTATCATTGACAACCTTTTAAATGACGATAGTTTTATTCGCAAAAGTAGTAATATCACTAATTTCTTTATTTATGCTTTACTGATAATTATTTCATTGTTGATTCTAAAAAATGTCAAAGATGCAATATTAAATTTGTTTATCTTTATAGGAATTATTTTAATATATTTAGAAATTATCTATGAAGTATTTCTATATACAAAATTATGGATACCTGCAATATGGCCAGTATTTGTGGTTTCTATATTTTATTTTATAGGAATAATAACTCAAAACTTGTTAACAAAAGAATTGTTATCAAAGACATATAAACTGGCAACCACTGACGGTCTGACAGGGTTATATAATCACAGATATTTCCAGGAAAAAATTACCTCTACACTTGAAAAAGTAAAACGGAAAGAAGATTCATTTTCAATATTATTACTTGATATAGACTATTTCAAGAAATTTAATGATACATACGGCCACAGAGCTGGCGATTCTGTTTTGATTCAGGTAAGTGAAATATTAAAGAAAAGTGTTAGAACTACTGATATAGTTTGCCGTTATGGTGGCGAAGAAATGTGCATTATTCTTGATAAAACAGTTACCAGTGATGCACTGGAGGTTGCAAATAAAATTGTTAGAGCTATAGAGAGAAATGAATTCAAAATACAAGTAGATCAAAAAACGAAAGATGTCCATGTTACAGTAAGTATTGGTGTAGCAAATTACCCGGCTCATGGCAATAGTGTGCCAGAACTAATCGAGTTTGCAGATCAGGGATTATACAGAGCTAAAGAAGGTGGAAGAAATCGCATTGGAGAACTGGATGAATCAGAGTTTTGCATAACAAAACTTCATTCATCAGTAGATCTAGAGATATCAAGGGCTAAAATTATTAAAGAAGCAGATAAAATTCATGGTATATGTGTTGATAAAAATATTGATTATAAAAAGGTAATGGAAGAATTATTAGAATATATTACAAGTAAATATCAAGATGA
>JBFMGH010000208.1:0-2721 GCA_040752795.1 Cyanobacteriota bacterium | reverse complement strand
GGCTATTATCTCATTTACTTCAACAAAAGCCAATTCAGACCTTAGTTGACCAAGAGATTGCTCAGCTTTATTAGTAAATGTACCGGCAAAGGAGTCTGATATTGCATGTAAAGACTCATCTGCTTTTATAAGACAATAATTTACTGACCTGGGAAAAGTTCTATCAAGCAAAAGAAACTTTACTACTTTTTCTGGTGATATACGGTGATACAATTTTCTATACATTTCAAAACCACTTGCAGATTTAAGAACCGAAGTCCACTGCATATCATCATAAGGGGTTCCAATATAATTCACTGTTGGCAATAGATAAAAATATTTTACATCTATCAATCGGGTTGTTTTGTCAGCACGTTCTAACATACGTCCTAGTCTGCAAAAATGCCAGCTTTCTCCATGAGACATTGTTGCATCTGTTATGCCAGCCAGTAATAGGCTAGCCATTTTAATATCTGTATAGAGCTGATGATGAGCTTTTATATTATCTAATGATGAACTTGTATCCTGTAGCATTAAATTGAATACATTTATTTGTTCCCACATTTCAGATGAAATTGTATCTCTTATAGACCTAGCATTTTCTCTTGCAGCTTTAACACAGGAAACAATAGAATTAGGATTATTTAAATCAAATGTTAAAAAATGAATTACATTATCCTTGTCTGCTACGTCGTAATGTTGATAGAAAATTTCATTATCTGCTGTAATGTTAATTAATGGTTCCCACTGTTCCTGATATTTTACAGAGAGATCTAGCATAAGATGAAAGTTAACATCTATAAAACGTGCAACGTTTTCAGCTCTTTCTATATATCTTGACATCCAGTATAAAGAATCAGCCACACGGCTTAACATAAATCAGCTATTCCTTTCTAATTAACAATTTTATTATCTATGGATACAACCCATGTATCTTTGCTACCGCCCCCCTGTGAGGAGTTTACTACCAGTGAACCTTTTCTTAAAGCAACTCTTGTAAGCCCACCAGGAATTACATAAATATCTTCACCATATATAATGTACGGTCTTAAATCAACATGACGGCCTTCAAAATGATCATCTATTAATACAGGTACTCTTGATAATGACATCACAGGTTGAGCCAAATATTTTCTGGGGTTCGCCTTAATTTTTTCTTTAAAAAGTTCTATTTCAGTATTATTGGCTTCCGGGCCTATAAGCATTCCATAACCACCAGATTCATCTGACGTTTTGATTACAAGATTATTCATATTCTCAAGAATATATTTACGTTGCTTTTCATCATAGCAATTATATGTAGGTACGTTAGGTATTATGATATCTTCACCCAGATAATATTTAACAATTTCAGGCACAAAAGAATAAATAACTTTATCATCTGCTATTCCTGTTCCGGGGGCATTAGCCAGACAGATATTTCCTTTTTTGTAAGCTTCCATAATACCTGGAATGCCCAACAAAGAGTCTGCTCTGAACGCTAAGGGATCTAAAAAATCGTCATCAATTCTGCGATAAAGTACATCAACTTTTTGAAAGCCTTTTGTCGTTCTCATATATACAAAACCGTTAGAAACAATCAGATCTCTTCCTTCAACAAGCTCAATACCCATTTGAAGAGCTAGAAAAGAATGCTCAAAATATGCAGAATTATATACACCAGGTGTTAACACAGCAACTGTTGGGGTTTCAATTTTATCGGCAACAAGATATTCTAGCATTTCCAGTAATCGACTTGAATAATCTGAAACAGGCTTTACTTTTAAGCTTTCAAATATTTGTGGAAATGTCTGTTTCATTATTTGTCTGTTTTCTAATACATATGATACTCCTGATGGGCATCTAAGATTGTCTTCCAGAACATAAAACTGACCATCTTTATCTCTTATAAGATCAGATCCGGTTATATGACACCAGATATTCTTTTGAGGTTTTAATTCTTTACATAATTCTCTATAGCTTTTAGCAGTTTTTATAACTTCTTCAGGAATAATTTTATCTTTTAGAATTTTCTGTTCATTATAAATATCATCAATAAATTGATTTAATGCATAAACTCTTTGTATTAAGCCTTTTTCAATCCGTTTCCATTCTATTTCATCGATAATACGGGGTATAATATCAAAAGGGAATATTTTTTCAGTACCTGCATTGTCTCCATATACATTAAATGTTATACCCATATTTAATAGAGCCTTTTCTGCTCCGCTCTGGCGCATTATGAGGTCTCCATCAGGCAATGATTGTATTTTATCAAGCAATAATTTGGTTGAAGATCGTGCGGTATTATTTGAATCAAAGAACTCATCATAAAACCCTTCGGTATTATAAGATTCAAACCTCAATATTTTTTTACCCCCAAGTTTCATTCTTATGAACCTCATTTTTATAATACATTATTAAGGTTTCAAACTTATGACAATTAATAACAATTGTTAAAGACTGACCTTATTATGGAGTTCTTTGTAATTATTATAATATCAAAAACTTGAATTATTGGTTTAAATGAATTAATTAACAAAAACTCAGAATAATTTGCAAATTACTTATCTGGAAGCAGATGGGTATAATGAAAATCTGTTACCTGTAGACTTTGAAATATGGTTTATATTTTAAATCTATAATCATAATATTGATCAAAAATAAATTATATGAAGTTATGCGGGATACTATATTTATACTATTCCTTGAATGTAATGATAGATTCCAGAGAATTGAGGGCAGGGTGTTTTTCGTTGCTGC
>JBFMGH010000207.1:0-4074 GCA_040752795.1 Cyanobacteriota bacterium | reverse complement strand
CACAACAAGACTTGTGCATAAGTGTATATATTCTCAAAAAAGCTAAGGTAGCAGAGAAATAGTGCCGGGCCTTTTAGGCCCTCCCCTTGTTAACCACTATTCCCTGATATTTTATAAAACATTAGTTATGCAGAGGTCTCCAACTGCTTCAGCTTTTAAAATACTGACATAAATTTAGTACGAGGATGACTTTAACTATTTATAGATTGCTAAAATTTTCTATATTGTGTTTTTGTTAAAAAATCAACAATTATTGAGTTTGCAGCTCAATAAACTGACGAATTTCTTCAACAACTTTTTCGCATTCATCAATTAAATCAAGTTCAAATAGTTTTTCTGGTTCTTCTTTTTGCTTAAATTTTACATATAAAGGATAATATGAACGAATTAAATCTTTGTTGGTGTCTTTTTCTCCCCACCAGACTCTTTCAATGTCTTGAAAATTATATTTTTTAACACTTCTCAATCGGAGAAATACCTTCTTTTTAGTGACTATCAAGGCTTTATTATCTTTATCAAAGAGCCAGGTGGTTGTACTTAGAGTTGTAAAAATAATTATTGGGATAACCAGAAAAACAATTAATACTATTGCACCTATCAATGAAATTTCATCTAAAAAGCCTGTTAGTGTACGTTGATCAGCGGCATAATATATATAAGATGCATATGTACCGCAAAGTAACAAAAATATTATTATTCCCAGAATGGAGCCAAATGTTACAAGAAAAGAAGTTTTATAAATTAGGTGATGGTCATCTATTTTGATTTTAACTGCTTCCGGTCTACTCATTTATTTGTCCTGATTAGAAACTTGAACTATTTATTTATAACTCAAAAATTTTTTCACTACAATGACAAAAACTGCTTTGATTTAAATTGAGCAATAAATTTTCGCTACCTTCTTCTAAAAACTCCCATAATAACCATAACAAGGCCCAGAACCCCGACAGCTCCTCCAGCCATAAACATTCTATTCCAGTTATCATAAGAAAACTCTATTTTTATATTGGTATAACCTTTAATTATTGGTGATGTCACTGCCAGAAAACGGTCTCTATCTGCAGCAGGCATTTCAACTGGCAAAATAGCTTGTTTTCCATCTGCCAAACTAATGATAATTCTATAAAAATAACTATAGCCACCTTTTGTTGATTTTCTTATTTCCTGATAAGTTATATTTTTAAATTGATCAGTAATTATTTCATCTGAGAAGGTGCTGATAAGGCCTTTGCCAATTATTTCACATTTGCCACTTAAGCTGGCAGATGTATTACAATTAACAACAACTTTTTTACACGTATAAAAAGGTATAATTATTGCAGCAATAAGAATAATAACCCCCATTATTATCTGCATACCCGGACTCATTTTTGACCTTGCCATAAAACCTCCATTATTAATTCATACTGACCAGCTAATAAATAAATTAATGAAAAATAAACTATTTAGCAATAATTTTAAAGTCTTCTGAGTTATTTTTCTAAACGACATCTTTAAACGGCTCATTTTAAAGATTCAAAGATTTATTTGACAATAACTTTAATAAACACTCTATTTAAGCCTAGATTCACAAATCAGGGTTTTAGCCACTGTTCCTTGGTATTTTATAAAACATTAGTTATGCAGAGGTCTCTGTCATTAGAAGCATGTTTTGCAAATGTAACAAATTCATGAATTAAGCAGGGTTAATAGTCAAAATAATTTATAAATAATTATGTTCAAATAAATGCACAACAACGAAATGAGCAAATTCATTTTTTTTAACGTTTTATATTTCTAATTTATCTATTTATGATCATTAAACTTAATACCTCATAATATTTATTAATCAAGAGATACAGGGGCTTTAAATATAGTAATTTTTTATGTTTCCAATACAAATATTTTGAATATAAAGCTATTATTCATTTAATAAACAGTTGAACTCATTAAATAAACGTGCTAAAAATAATAAGATCATTATTTTGATTGTTTCTAAGAAAGCGACACAAGCCGAAAAAGTTAGGAGGCGGTTAGAGATTGTCTAAGGTTGAAGTCGGCAAAGATGAAAGCATAGAAAACGCTTTAAGAAGATTTAAGAAAAAAGTTCAGAAAGCTGGCATTATTTCCGAAGTTAAGCGTCGGGAACATTATGAAAAACCCAGCATAAAAAGAAAACGTAAAGCTAGTGCGGCTAAAAAAAGGCACAAGTATTAAAAAAATAACCCCTTATTGCAATAAGGGGTTATTTTTTTACTTTTATTTATTTACACCAAGAAAAACTTTTTTAGAATATGTTTCAAAATCCTGAGGTAGTTTATTAATATCATTATATGTAAGATCAATACATCTTATTTTAGGCAATTTATACACTTCCACTGGCAATTCAGCTATTTTATTATCCGAAAGATTCAACCACTTAAGGTTAGATAATTTTCCTATATCGCAGGGTATATTTGATATATTATTTGAGCCAAGATTTAATTCTTGAAGCTTATTAAGTGAACCAAGTTCCCGGGGTATCTCTTCAATTTGATTGCCTGAAAGATTTAACTCTAAAAAGTTTGATAACTTTTTAAACTCTGATGAAATCGTTGTTAGCTTGTTATTTGCCAGATACAATAATTGCAAATCACTAAGATTAAATAGTTCAGGGGGCATTGACGAAATTTGATTATATGATAAACTTAATCCCCTCAAGTTTATAAGTTCTCCTATTTCAGCAGGTATATTTTTCAGATTATTGCCTGATAAATCAAGAACCTGTAAAGATTTCAATTTACTTATATCTGATGATAGCTTTTCTAATTTATTCCCGGCTATGTATAATACTTGTAACGTTGATAAATTAAATAAGCTCCTGGGTAAATCTTTTAATCTATTAGTTGATAGATACAACAACTGAAGCTGTGATAATTCTCCTATTTCAGAAGGTATTACACTTAGTTTGTTGCCAGAAAGATATAACTCATGAAGGTTTTTTAATTTACCAATAGCTGAAGGTAAAGTTTCTAATGAATTTTCTGTTAAATATAATTCTTCAAGATTTGGTAAATTAAAAAATTTAGATTCTAAGGTTATAGATTTATTACCTGATAAATAAAGAACCCGTAATGATTCTAGCTCAGAAATTTCTCCGGGTAATGTTTTCAATTCATTTCCTGATAAGTTCAATTCTGTTAAAGAACCCATCCGGGCAATTTCAGGTGATAAATCAGTTAGTTCGTTATCAGAAAGATATAACTCATTCAGGCTACTAAGGTCAAATAGCTCCATTGGTAGTCTGGTAAGTCTGTTGCCTGCAAGGTATAATACTTTAAGGTTTTTTAATTTAGAAATTTCTGCAGGAAGACTATTTATTTTATTTCTGGATAAATATAATTCTTTTAAATTTGTGAGATTTGATATTTCTTCTGGTATTATTTCAAGATTATTTCTTCTCAAATCAAGTTTTTCAAGATTCTCAAGTTCAAAAAGTTCTTCAGGTAACTCGATTAAATCTTTATTTGAAAAATTTAAAGCTTTCGATTCTTTATCTCTTGCTGAAACAATTAGTCTTGAAAGTGCTTCTTTATTCATATTAAAACCTTTAACTACTAATTGATAAAATCATTACAATTATTTTATCAAGAAAAAAACTAAATACAGGTGAATAATAATATAATATATCCTCAACAAATGCATTAATATACAATTACCATATATAACCGGTCTAACATAATAGCAATTTGATACCTGATATACTATTCCTTGAAGGTAATGATAGGTTCCAGAGAATTTATTAGTCCATATATAGTTTTCTTTCGTGGATTGATATAAAAGATTTCCATCACATTTAAATTGTTTCATCTTCCAGAATACGAAAATAAATTGCACTCATTGATTGAAAGCAGATATAACTATATCGATACGCAACAATTTGGACTATAAATAATAAAGTATAATTTAACAGTTAAATACAACGGCTATTTTCAGTTATTCCAGCCTTATTTTTCCTAAACATGATTATTTATGATCATTATTATAAACGTTTATTATCTGATTAAGCTTATCAAGTGTAAATATAGTAATTTCGATCATAGCATGACTTGTTAG
>JBFMGH010000206.1:0-2960 GCA_040752795.1 Cyanobacteriota bacterium | reverse complement strand
AATTAGAGGTATTATACAAATAAGAAAAAAGAACTGTTGTTTCGATATATGCTATATAAATTTAATTATAAATCATTAGAATAAAAAAAACCCTCAGTTGGGGTTTAACTGAGGATAGAGAGAGGCAAACAAACCTTTCGGTTTGGGAAATTTATTTATCGTTAGCGTTTTTTCCTTTAAGAAATTGAACTAACGGCATATTCCCTCTGTCACTATTTGACTGTGACGAGGCCATGAAAAAATTAAAATCATTATCTGCCCCACCTTTAGAGTGTGGGAAGATATGTTCAGCTGATATACAGACATAAGGATCACGACTATGGCGTTTCATTGGTACCCCAGTATATGCACAACCGTCATCCATTAATTTTTTCATGTCTTTCATCAATGATTTATAACCGAAGGTTACTTGACGACGAATACCTTTTCTTTCTATTGCTATTTCTTCAATTGCGGTGATAGTAGCATCTCTTGCTGGTGAAGATTCCATAGATTCAAGATATTTTTTGAATTCTCCAGAAGTCCAGTATGGGTCAGCCTTAGCTATTAATCCCCATATCTCTTTTGCGGCATCTTTCATTTGCCCCGCAGGAACCTTTCTAGCTCTGGCACCATTAATAAAGTTTGGCAATGCTTTTTCAAACCAGTGATCTCCTGATGGGCTAATAAAACCGACCATGTCTTCTTTAAGATATCTTGATAAGCTTGAAATTCTCTGTTCTGCCCTATCAAGATTATAAATAGTTCTGTCTTTTTTTAATTCTTCTCTAAGATTAGCATTTGGTGTAGCTGCTAACTGTTTACTAAATAGATTTCTATACTCTACTGATATACCGTGTGGCCCGGGTGTTAAACTGGCCAGCATATCTTGTATATAATCTTCTTGCCAGTTCTTATTTTGTTGTGTTTTAGTACCTGTTCTTCTTGTATCAGATTGAGTTCTATTATTTTCATATTTATTTCTTTTTGTTCTTTTGGCCCGTGTTTTTCTGCTTTTGCCAAGAAATTCGAGTGCCAGTTCAGATAAAGAAGGCTTACTGACTGACAAGGGTTTCCCATTAAAGGTATCAGTTTCAAATTGTGGCTTTGTTTGCACATTAACCTGTGGCTTGCTTAGCTTTCCCCCCAAATGATAACTATTGAAATTTGCAAATATTACATTATTTGTTTGCATTATTTCCCCCAAAAACTACCCCCCAAGGTATTTTAAATATACCAAGCAGTTATTGATATCCAATATCAACACAATATATGTGTTTTAAATGTGAGAAGTATTATTAACCTCTAAATAACTATTTAAATTCCCCCTATTTACTCAATAGTTAAATAATTCCCCCCAATTTAATTATTACATTAACATAAATACATAATTTTGTATACCTTTAAAATTAAATTTTTTTATAAATAACTCTGACCTTGGGGAATTATGTATTATAATGAACTTCAATACTCGTTTAAGCTTAAATAATGCAACTTCTCGAAATTAATTCGTATTTATTGATGGGATTTAATAATGAAATATTTATTGCAAACTTATAAAACCCCACTGATTATCTATTTTAACAGGAAATAATGTTTCAACAATGCATAACGATGCTACTTTTTCAAACTGAGGTTCGATTACATAATCACCTTTTCTGTTTATATAGCCCCACTGGTTATCAATTTTAATGCCAGAAAAACCATGCAAGAATGCAAATGCATCATGAAATTCAGCCTTTATCTTAATGTTTCCATCAATATCAATAAAGCCCCATTTGTCATTAATTCTAACTGCGGCAAGCCCCTCTGCAAAATTATCTGCGTGGTCAAATTGAGGTGTGATAACAATTTTTCCTGTTTCGTCAATATAACCATATTTGCCATCTTTTTTAACTGCTGCCAGGCCTTCAGAAAGGAAATATGCGAATTCATACTGTGGTTCAATAAAAAACTGTCCGCTAAAGTCAATATAAGCCCATTTGCCTTCAACTTCAACTGGTGCCAGTCCTTCGGAGTAATTTCCAGCATAACCAAATTTGGGTTTAATAAAAATTTGACCGCTTTTGCCAACATAACCCCATTTGTCATCAAGTTGTATAACTGCAAAGCCTTCATGAAAAGCTTCAGCCCATTCAAACTGTGGTTCTATCAAAAATTTTCCAGATTTATCAATATAACCCCACTTATCATTGATTTCAACATCTGCAAGGCCTCCTTTAAATATCCCTGCCATTTGAAATTTGGGCTCAATAATCATTTTATTTCTTTTGTCAATATAACCCCAGCAGCCATTTTGTTTTACTGGTGACAGGCCTTCTGTAAATGATATTGCCTCATTATATTGAGGTTGAACAACAAAATCACCTTTTTTATTTATATATCCCCATTTGTCATTAATTTTAACTCCGGATAAGCCTTCTGAAAAACGATATGCTTCTTCATATTGCGGTTTAATAACAATTTTAAATTTATTTGACATCTGAAAAATCCTCATTTTAAAATTATTAATTATATTTTTTTTAACAATTTAAATTTAGTGATAATTATAATACAAATTTTTTTATTAATAATAACCAAAATTGAGACCTCTGCAAAACTAATGTTTTATAAAATATCAGGGTACAGTGGTAACCAGGGGAGGGTTTAAAGGCACTATTTCTCTGCTACCTTGGCTTTTTTGAGAATATATACACTTATGCACAAGTTTTAAATAGAATATTTTATATAATTATTAGCTTATCAGTGAATGTAAAAAATAAATCTCAAGAGTATTTAAACAATAAAAACATACAAAAAATAAATAAAATAAAATGCTCCGCAAACAATCAACATCCACGGTTTCAGGATATTTTTATGAAGACTTATAAGAAAATATAGCAGGATAATAGATACCAGCACAGAGGCAACACTTACTAATTCTTTTAAACCTAATACCCATGGGGTCAGTAATATTCCTACTGATGTTGGTATACAGCTCT
>JBFMGH010000205.1:0-5235 GCA_040752795.1 Cyanobacteriota bacterium | reverse complement strand
ATGCTGGCTACAGGAGTATAAACTGATGCCTTTTCGCCTGTATCAAGATTATAAACAGAGTAATATTCAGTAGAGTTCCAATTGCTAGATGTGTTTAACTGGCCAAATTGTTTAGTATTAATAGTATTGATATTATTTATAAGTTCTTTTGTTACGCTTTTCATACTATCTGAATATTTTGGATTATTCATAATATCTGAATATAAAGCAAAAGTTGCATAACCCAGGCTAGATTTTTTTAGATCTTCAAGCTCGGCAGCAGTTTTCTGGGTTTCATTATATTTAGCATAATCAAGTCTTGAGTCAAAAGACATATAGTGAATTGATTTAGAAATATCAAAATCAGGTATTAAGCTTTTTATGTTATCTGGAATAGTTATAGAAGGCACTGTAGATAACTTTGTTGAAAGATCTTGAAGCTCATTAGAGGCCCCTACTGATGTAGAAGCAACATTTTCAACTTCTTTTTGAACATTAGCAATAAAATGTCCAAGGTTAGCCAGATCCCTATATTGCTGTGCCCCGGTTGTATCACCTTCATCTTCTAGTTGTTGTGCAATTTGTTCAAGGAGTGCAAATAGTTTCTCTGTTCCACCAGAGGTGCCAGAAGCTTCTACATATTCATCAAAATCTTCAGGCAGGCCTGTTAAAATAAATTCACCAAAATCAAGAGTACATGTTTTATCAACACACGTTTTAATAGGATCTTCAGGAGATCCTATTCCAGGATTAGTTTTACCATTGCCATTTGTTATTGTAATAGCCGAAGATTCACCGGGGGCCGTGGAAGAGCTGGCAACTGTTTCGCTATTACCTTTTAAAACATTAAGAAAATGATTAAAATTTGAATATATGATATCTCCCATGGCAAAAAATGCTGGTATTAATATTAGTAGTAAAACACCAAGCAGAATTGCATATTGGGATAAACTAGCACCAACTTTTTTCCTCATAATGCCTCCGTTGAAGGTTGTTATAAAATTATCGGTCAACAAAAGTAAAAATTTAATTTTGCAGGCTTAAAGGTTTGTCTTTGAATTTAAGTTCTAAAAAAATAGCCTGTTTAAAGCCAGGCTGATTTTATTAAATATTAGGGCATTAATTAGCTTAATGAATCAAGTAGCGTAGTTTTAGTTGTATATCCTCCATAAGTTAATAATAGTTTTTCTTTTGAAGGTAAAATAAACTTTGAAGCAGCCTTATTAGTAGTTTCTCTGACTGTATTATTAGCAGCTTCTTCAAGAGATTCTTTAGCAACATCAGATGTAATACTACCTTTTATAGCATCAATTCTGGTACCTACATATCTAAAAGCTGCGCTTGTAGTGGCAATAACGGCAACTCTGGTAAAATTTCCATTCAATAATTCTTTTCTTGCATTTTCATCAAAAGCCAAAGTAAGTCCAACATCACCTGAAGTACCCAGTGCGACTTTAGCAGCAGATCCAAACCTGGCAACTCTTGATACAGCACTAGTTGCTGCGCCAGTAGCACCATAGGCAGCTGAGATGAGTGCATCTTTTATTCCCTCTTTGCCCAATGCATCGTATTCATAGCCCAACATGGCTTCTTTGGAAGCAACTTTAGCCGTGGCCGATGCAGCAGCAGCCAGAGCAATACTTGCAACAGTACCAACACCCGGTATAGCATTAACAGCTATAGTAGCAGCAATAGCAACAACAGTAGAGACTATATCAGCAACAGCTTTTTTTGCACTTTTGTATACACCCAGGCTTTTTTCAGCATCTTTAAATTCTTTTATAATACTGTTTAGTTCACTGAGGTCAATTTTTCCATCTTTCATGCCATTAGCTCGAACTTTTTTCAACTGTTTAAGTTCATTTCTCATTTTATTGTCTTTTTTGCTAAAAATATTAAATATTCCACTAAAAAAACCTTTCTGACTTTTTTTAACCTCCTTTTCAAGTTTAGCAATTTGTTTATCAATTTTTTGAACGTTTTCATTAATAACCTTATCAAGGCTTGGTTGTAAAGTATGAAGTGTTACAATATTCTGAGAATTTTGAGGTTTAGTAAAAAAATTCTGGTCAAATTTGTTTTCAATCTTTTCTAATTCGATTCTTCTTAGATATAAATTAAAGCGTTGCCAGTTTTCAAACGCCTTTAATCGCAAAGCTTCTATTTGATAAGAGTTTTTCATAAGCCCCCCTGCCTGTTTTGCTTATAAAATGTATAATTGCCCTGTAACTAATTAAAAAAATTCTTAGTTACTGTATTGTTAGGTATAATTAATCAAAGTAATAGGTAAATATACCTATCAATAACAACTCACCAAAACTACATACTATACTGTGTTAAAATCAAAGTATAAAGTTAAAAATACCTGAAACTTAAAAAGCTTTGATGGTAGTTATAAACCTTTGAATATTAGAAAATAACATTAAGCATTAGAATGTTATCCCGGTAAATTTGTGAATTTGTTATATTTACGAAAACCTGCTTCTAATGACATATTTAAAAAATACTTAATTTACACAATGTAAATTAAGATGATAGTTCTCAGAAGAAGAGATATGGTGTGCTTTTGCTTGCTCAGCAAGTAAAAACACACCGTCCAACCTCATCGCTTTGCGAATAGTCTAAGGTTATTTAATAACAGGCAATTTAAAAGTAAATATTGTTCCTTTATTTGGTTCACTATAAACGTTTATTTCACCGCCATGTAACTCTATTATCTTTTTGACAATTGATAACCCTAGGCCTGTACCTTTAATGCCTGTGTGTTCGTTATTAGAAGCACGGAAAAACTTTTCAAAAATATGTTCGATTTCATCTTCTGAAATACCAATGCCTGAATCTATTATAGAGACAATTACATGTTCTTTATCGCTAACCAATTTAACAATAACGTTACTATTATCTTGAGAATATTTTATAGCATTTGATATCAAGTTATTAAAGACTATTTCAATCAGCCTGTAATCAATTAAAACAAATTTAACTGCATCTGCTTCTATTATTAGATTGATATTTTTCTTGTTTGCTAATGGCTTTTGCAGCTCAATACAATTTTTTGCTACTTCAGTCAGGTCTGATTCTGCCAACCTGGCCTGCATAAGATTATTTTCAAGCTGATTCAAATTCAGAAAGTTTTGGATTATATTTGTCATAAGTTCGGTATATTTTGAAATATGATCAGCACTTTGAAGAATAATATCTCTTTCATTAAAGTCATAAATATTTTCAGTAGCAATTGAAATATTCATAATTGGAGTTTTTAGTTCATGACTGAGAATTCTAACAATATCTGTTTTTAATCTGTCGATTTCTTTAAGTTCGGTAATATCATTAAGTATTAAAACATAGTGTTTTTCAATGTTAACAATTTCACTAATAATGCAGTAAAATTCTTTATTGCCCGTATCAATTTCTTTTTTTAAGAAAGAATCCGCTTGCAGGTTTTCTTTTATTTCGCTAATAGATAGTTCCGGAATCACATTGTTAATATTATGATTCAGCACCAGACTATCTTTAAAAGTATCAAGCATATATTGATTAGCCCATGTTATTTTTCCGTCTCCATCAATAACGGTAATGCCATTTTTAACACCGTTCATAATGGTTTTAATTGTTTGTCTATCACTACTAATAATATTTATAAGGGAATTAAGCATTTCAACTTTATCGTTGACATTTGCTGGCACATCTACCAGAGGTATATTTTCATCAGATTTAAGGCTATTAATGCTTTTAATTAATTGAGTATCAATTCTTGTAACAGTGAAGTAAATGTGAAAGCTAAATATAACAGATACAAGAACAAGAGAAAATACTGGTGGTAACCAAAAAGCAAAATATTTAAAGAAAATAAAACATAGTGAACAAATAATTACTATCATAAGGGCATAAACAAGTCCCTGTATCCAGAAATGCTTATCTTTAGTTAGCATATAGAACATTATACCAGCAAAAATAGACCATACAATAGTTAATAGAGGGTAACATTTTCTAAGGTTTCTAAAATTAATTAATCCATCAATTATCTGAGCCTGAAGCTCTATGGCTGAAGAAGAAAACAGTTCACGTTTAGTTGTAAAAGGGGTGGTAAAAAAGTGAGACAGATATTTGTCGGTAGCACCTATCAGAATAATTTTGCCTTTTAAGTCTTCAGGGTCATAATTGTTATTTAATATGTCTACAACAGAATAATGCTTAAATTTATCAGGCGTTCTGAGGTAATTTATGAGTATCTTAGGGCTTTTTAGATATTCTATAGAGACTTTGCTGTCTTTTGAATAGCTTATCTTAAATGTTTCATCAATTATATTAAAGAGTCCGGGGGATATTGTTTTTGAATTATCATTATTTTCATAGAAAAGTTTTAAAATATATAAAGAAAAAGCAGGTATAATTCTTTTTGAAGGAAATTCACGTATAATATCCTTTTCTTCAAAAAGTTCATGACCTTTTTTTATTTCAGGAAAAAGACTTTTTTCAGGCAATAGAACAGTTATATCTTCATGCTCCTGATATATAAACTTTGTTGACATAATAATATTTTCAACAGACTTTAGAACCTTATACAACTGTTGATCTTCATCAGGTTTGCCCTGGGTTAAACTAAATGAAAGGTTGATTCCTATAACTTTAGGAGAGGCATCAATAACTTTTTCTAAAAGATCAACATATATTAATCTACTCCATGGCCAGTAACCAACTTCTTTAACACTTTTATTATCTATTTCAATTATTACGATATCATTATTTATAGATTTTAACTGGCTAAAAATAACCATGTTATCGTAGATTGCATTGTCAATAGTGTTAAAAAAACCAGTAATATTTAATATTAATACTAGTGCTATTGATATTACTAAAGCTCGATAATTCATAAATAAATGCTTATTAGTTACTCAAATTAATTATAAATAAGTGAAAAATAATTTTTATCGTCTTAATAATATAAAAATAATTATGAATATATGCATAACTCAAAACTATACGATCCTTGAAAGCAATTTATAGATTCCAAATTATAGAATAATTTAAAGCCATATAATGTTTACTTCCGTGTATTAATATAAGATCTGAAAGATTTAACCGAACACCAGTGACTAAAAAAGACCTATGCATAACTGGATAAATTCACAAAATAACTATACTTATCCTTGAAAGTAATCTATAGATTCCAGATTATAGAGGCAGGGTATTTTTGCCTGCGGCGCAGGCAAAAATACCCTATAATAATTTAAAGCCATATATTGTTTTCTTCCG
>JBFMGH010000204.1:0-3359 GCA_040752795.1 Cyanobacteriota bacterium | reverse complement strand
TTTGCCATCTAAAGCATCTCCTAGCACTCCATTGAAACTTACCGGGAAAAACGTTGCCTGCATCTGGGCCCTCTACTATTGATCTCACAAAATTAAAGCTTTAATTCACGTTATAAATTAAAAGGCTTCTAAATATTTATAATTGCTTATTAAAACCTCAGAATTTACAGTAATTTACAATAATTTCATTTTAAAAAGCCCCCGTTTTAACGGAGGCTTTAAACAAATTTATCTTTTACTATGCCATCAGATTTAACTTTTCTACTTCCTGATCAAGCGCTTTAAGCTCTTCAATAACTTCCAGGCTGTTAGTTTTTTCAACTATCTTTCCGGCATTTAATTCAATACCTGTGCCCATGGCTACTTTCTGATTATCTGAGCCTTCTTTCACTAATAGCTCAGCAGCACCAATAGCTCCTAATTTACCTTTAATACTGGCCAGCCAGTCTGGATGTGTTAAAGTTCTAATAACTCTACTAACAATTGAACCTGTTGCGCCTTCTCCCATCTTGCCAAGACCAATTGCGGCTGCAGCTATATTTGGCAAATTAGTTGCTCTAGTATACAAAGCCTGCAATTTAATCTTGTTAACAGAAGCTTCCATATTTTTTAATTCAGCAAGAAGGCTTTCTGCTTTTCTTCTATCAGCGCCAGCCAGATCACAATATTCATCTAACACATCTTTTGCTTCTCTGACTGCTTTTCTATAAGCTTCTTTAGCTTCGTCAAGGGCTTGAGCTTTTTCTTCTTTAAGCTCCGCTAACTCTCCTAGATATGTTGACTTGGCAGCACCATAACCGGCTTTCTTTTTAGCTTTAGCAGAGATTTTGGCCTCTATGGCTTCTTGCGAATGCTTTGCATTAAGCTTTTCTTCTTTTTCTTCAAGATCTGCAACTTTTTTCATTGCAACACTTAAAGCATCTTTAGCCCCACTAACAGCATTCTGTGCCTCTTTGACCGAGCCAGCAACTTCTGACGCTTCATTTATTGAAACTTTAGCCATATTACCCATTGCTTTGCGAAGAGGCTTAGCAGTTTTATCTATTTCCTTAAGGTTAGCTTTTGCTTCATCAGCTAATTGCTGGGCATGTGTTGCTACACTTTTCAACTCTGCTACAAGATTATCAGTTTGAACACGTGTTTCTTCCAGAACCTTTTTGGCTTCAAGTTTACTTTCCTGGTAGGATTCTTTAGCAGATTTAACAGCATTACTTTTTTCACCCTTTGCTTTATCTACTATTGCATCATACCTATTAAAACCTCTTTCAAAGGTATCTTCAGAACTAACAAAAAGGTCTCCTAATTGTTCACGAATCTTACCTGCTTCACCATTTGCGGTTTGTTCTGCTCCTGCTTTAGCTTGAAGATTTTTTCGCTTCATTTCAAGCTGAGATTCTTTTAATTTTAACGCGTCTGACAGACCTCCGTTAAAACTTACCGGGGAAAACGTTGCCTGCATTAAAATTCTCCTTTTGTTTGGCCTCTCTCATTTATATTTAGGGCTTTTTAACCTGCTGGTATTTTAATTTTTGTAAATTTACCCTACTATTTTGATAATGTTTCTGAAAGTGTATACATGACAAAAAGTATATGTAAGATTTACACTTTTTTACAAACAAATTTATACAGATCATCGTTTATTATTTCATTTTTATATACTTTTGTATTTAAAGACTTGTGCATAAGTGTATATATTCTCAAAAAGCAAAGGTAGCAGAGAAATAGAAACCTTCCCTTGTTAACCACTATTCCCTGATATTTTATAAAACATTAGTTATGCAGAGGTTTCATTTATAATTTCTTATAAATGATCCCAAGAATAAAGACATTAGTAACCAAATAAACCCGAATCAATATTTACAACTGATAGGGGCACACTGGTTAATATCAGATAATCTATAAATAATAACTTGCCTGGAATTTTTTATAAACTCTATTTTTATTAAGCAATACCTGAAGATTCAATTATCAATCTTTGTAAAAAAGTCATGGGTTTTTATATTTTAAAAGTCAATTTTTCTTTTCATAGATTTTATAAAATTATATCGTTGACATTGTTTAAATTTTTATGATTAACAATATTGTTTTTTCAGGTCTGAACTTACCCGGCTCTTTTCAAAGACCTGAAAATAAAAAAATAAATTTAAATACTTCTGCTAACAATAAAAGTTTAGCAGGAGATGTTTTTGTTTCAACCGATAACTCGATTAAAAAACCTTGTATAACATTCACAGGGCTAACCAGCGTCCTAAGCAAGAAAGCTTTTAGCCGGTTAAAAGGCAATGAACATGAAGAAGGATTATCAGAAGCCGTAGAGAAACATAGCAAATTTTATGGCAATGCAGGTTGCTACCCTGCATCGTGGTTGAATAAAATACCAAAAAATAATTTCAGACATCATTTACTAAGCATTAACTCTGCTTTTATTCAAATAACAGATATTTTAAGAGAGTCAGAATTTAAAGAAACCAACCAGAGAAACGATGACATAAAAAGGGCATCAAAAATTCTCACCAATAAATTTGTATCTGAGGGTATTATTAAAGAACCTGAATGCATTACTATTGACAGATTAGGCTCAGGAGAATTTGGCACAGCATATAAATTCAATGTCAACGATGAAAAATTTGTATTAAAAGTCTATAAAGAAAATACAAAATCTACCGATACTCATGGGCCTTTATTTGAAACTAACAGGGCGTTATTTATAACTAAAAATTCTCCAAAAAGTAGAAATAAAAAAATTGCCCGGTTTCACTTTGCCAATATCAAAAATGGATATATGGTAGAACAATTTGTTGAAAGCTCTAATATAAGGTATCAAGATCATTTACAAGCTGAAAAAGATAAAGAAGCTAAAATGACTGAAAAACAAAAAAAGGCAGAAGCGATTACAAAACAAAAAGAATTTAATGAAGCCATGCTTGGTTTAAAACAGGTAGACAGAGAAGGCAATGAAGTAAATGGTAAATTAATTGACTACGGTGGTTTTATAGTAGAAGAAAAACTACTAGCTCAAAATAAAACAGCTAGATGGGTATATAAAAAAGTTATACACAATAATATAGGCACTGAAAGAGCAAGAGCCTGGTTTGATATGCTTGAAAAAGCAGGAAATAATAAAATTCCAAACAGCAAAGAGATTATAAACACTCTTGTTTACTGTATACAATTCTTACCTGACAAAGATGATCGTTACAATGCTTTTAAAGAAATTATTCCTCTTGTTGACCAGAAAAGACTTACTGATCTTGCTAATAAAGTCAGTTTGTTACCCGAAGGCAACAAAAGATTTCTTATATTTAAATCATTAGCCCAAAAAGCTGATTTAGATACCAGTATAGCTTTATTTTACAACC
>JBFMGH010000203.1:0-16514 GCA_040752795.1 Cyanobacteriota bacterium | reverse complement strand
AAGCAAAAACACACCCTGCAACCTCCTCGCTGATTCCTGATTTGTGAATAATTCGGGTTAAAATAAAAGACTTGTTAACCAATATTCCCTGATATTTTATAAAACATTAGTTATGCAGAGGTCTCAATAATTGGCTTTGCTTAATATAATAAGTTGAAAGCGGAGTTTGCTTAAAAATAATTTAATTTTCATCGTGTGTTTTCATAGATTTAGCTATTTGAAGACCAACAAGTCTGGCAACTAAAGTAGACATATAAAATAAACCCATAACGGATTCTAAAACACATAATGACTTAGTTATAGCAATTTTTGGGGTAATATCACCATATCCAAGAGTAGATATTGTAGTAAAAGAAAGATAAAATACATCAGTTTGCGTTAGTTTTGAAGAAGGTATACTGAAAGCATATTCATATAACATTGCAGAAAACATAAATAACATTCCAAAAATAATACCCAGTATCATATATCCGCAAATTGACCCCATAATAATATCAGCAGTAACCTCTCTTGATCTAAGAATATGATCAAGGATCAAAATGAACACATAAAACATAAATAATGGCTGAATCAAGAAACAATATTGAAAAATAATATGATCAGGCCAAATAGCAAGTAACCAGTTTGCAACCATTGAAAGTGTAACAAATACAATGCTAGCGGCAAGAAATTTTTTATTTTGAAGTATTGAATATACACTTCCAACAAATATTAAAGATGCAAAAATAGCATAAACAAAATGATCTTTAACCTCTGTCATTGAAGGCATAATTAATGTCATAAGAATTAAAGAAAAGAGCAAAAAAGTAAATTTGCCTAAAACAACGTTTTTTATAAAGGTTTTAAATAATGATGTATGCATTTGTTTGTTAGATATAGTTTTAATAAGACTTTTTGTCAAACTAATTTTTATAATTACTTCTATTATGTTATGTTGAAAATAATTTTTGTCAAAGGTACTAATATCAGTTTACAATCAAAGCAATAAAATTCTATAAGTATCATTATAAGAGAAAAATAGTTCTGTGTGGTAAAAAAGTAAGTTTTAGGTGAAATATTTTTGTGAGATAAAAGAATTTATATTATTGCAATTTATTTTAGCCAACAAATATATGAGGTGTTTAACTATGAATAGAATATTATTAGTTTTGTTTATTGTTACATTTGTCTTTATAACTATAATTCAATCATCAATGGCAGAGAATGTATGTGTTGTTAATGATCCTACAAACACACAATTAAATGTCAGGTCAGCCCCCTGGGGTAATATAATAGGAACACTTCCAAATGGTTTTGAGGTAGACATAATTGATATAAAGCATGATAAAAAAGGTTCAGCCTGGGCACAGGTAAGCGGGCTTTATAAAGGTAAAAATCAGATAATTGGCTGGGTGTTTCAAGATTATTTGGCCTGCAATCCAGTGGAGGACTCACCTGGTGAAGCAGCTTGTACGGTTGCCGACCCTACAGGAACGCCTTTGAATATTAGAGAATCTCCAGATGGTGAGAAATTAGGTACCCTTAATAATGGTATTGAAGTTTATATAGTTGATATTCATAAAGACAAGAAAAATAATGTCTGGGCCAAAGTTGGTAGATATGTTGATAATCATTTTCAAGAAATTGGCTGGGTCTTTAAAAATTATTTAAGCTGCCCGGAATATTAAATGTTATTTTTTTGCAAACACTATATATTGATAGATTCTGGATATTTTGTGTTAACATACAGAAATTAATTGTTTGTTGTTATTATTACTTATTGAAGGTCTAAGTCAATGGAATCACAAGGAAGTCTTCAACCTGAACGTAAATATAAAAGATGCCCCTTTTGTAGTGAAGATATTTATGAAGATGCGATTCTTTGCAAGCATTGCAAAAGTGATCTTTCTTCTGTTAAAACAAATGACTATGGCGAATTAGTAAAGGTGTGCAGGTGTTGTTATTCTGAAAATAGCCTTAAAGCAATTAGATGTGAGACCTGTAGCGAAAGTCTTGTAATTATTACTGACCAACCAGATTTAAAGAAAGAACCAGAAGAAATTACACAAGAAAAGCCGCAAGAAGACTCTTATAAACAACAAGAAAATAAAGAAGAAAAAAACGATAATACACTTGCAATAATATTAATGAATTTTTTTATTCCGGGTCTGGGCAATACCGTTTTTGAGAAGAAGATATCGAAAATTTTAATAGTTTATCTGGTATGGATTTTAGTAGCCCTTTTATTAAGTATTTTTACTATGGGATGTTTTTTAATTATATGGCTCTTGTTAGAAATAATAGTTAGAGTTGTTCTGGTCTTTTTTATGTTTGAATTAATTGGATAACTTGAGTTATAGATAATATAAAAGAATTAGAAACCTGATAAAATTTTAGTTATTAAAACATTTATAAAGCTTTGGCCCTTTAAATTTAGTCTTGTTTTTCTTTGTTTTTGATATTATTTAATAAACTATAATCGGGTTTTTAAAAGTATCATCTTAATTGATAAAAGGAGAAAGTATGTTATTAAAAGGGGTTAAAATATCAGCATTAATTTTTCTAGCACTATTACTAATGTCAGTACAAAATCAAACTAATAAAACTTTTGCAATAGATCCACAGGAAGTTTTAGAAACTCAAATTAATGAGAATAAACAGTCAATAGATGAATTAAAACTACAATTAGAAAATCTGGAAAAAGAATTCAAAGATAAAGTTATTGATAAACAAACTTTTGAAAATAAAAAGAAAGAAATAGTGGCTGAAATTAAAGAAATGGAAGAGCTAAATAATATAGAAGGCGGTAATGTTGAGTCTAAAAAAGATATGGAGTTAACAGATGATGTGTTATATACTGGTACAGATGAAACCGGTGTAGATGCAGACGCCTCTACTGCTGAATCTGAACTGGAATATATAGACGAAAGAAATGAAGGCCTGTTAGAATAGCTTTAAAAACTTTAAATTATATTTTAAAGACTTAAATTAAAGGCTCAACAACAAGAAAGACAAGTTTTTTATTCGGGAGCTCTACAAATGTATTCCTTCCATTGTTTGAAATGACTCTTAATACCCGTTATTTAAGATGGGTAGTATTAGTGCAATTGTTAAGGCTTAAATCATAATTTTAATAATTAGTTTTAAAAGATTGATGTCTGTCTTATACTATTCAAGAATTTGAAAGGTGTTTTAACCAAGAAAAGGAAAAAAAATATGAGTCCAGAGCAGACAGTAGACTACAAAAATTCATTAAATTTACCTAATACTTCTTTAAAAATGAAGGCTAATGCAGCCAGTAAAGAACTAGAAACACAAAAATGGTGGGAAGATAATAAAATATACGAGAAAAATTTAAATGATAAAGATGTAAATAATAAATTTATTCTTCACGATGGTCCCCCTTATTTAAGTTCTGACAAAATTCATATCGGAACAGCTCTCAATAAAATCTTAAAAGATATTGTAGTTAAGTATAAATCACAGTGTGGTTATTATAGCCCATATGTTCCGGGTTATGATGGACACGGTTTGCCTATTGAAAATGCAGTTGTAAAAAATATTAAAGGTGGAAGAAGTGCTATTACACCTTTAGAACTAAGAAAAAAATGTAGAGAATTTGCATATAAAAACCTTAAAGGTCAGGAAATAAACTTTAAAAGATTAGGAGTCTGGGGCCATTGGGATGAGCCGTATGTTACTATAGCTCCTGAATTCGAAGCTAAACAGATAAGAGTGTTTTCTAAAATAGCTGAAAAGGGTTATATTTATAAGGGTTTAAAGCCTGTATACTGGTGTGCTAGCTGTGAAACAGCTCTAGCAGAGGCGGAAGTGGAATATGACGATCATACTTCACCCAGTATATATGTTAAATTTCCTATAGTTCCTGAAGAGGCCAAAAAGGCTTATAATAAGGCTAGCATAAATTCTGATAAACCTCTAGCAATAGTAATATGGACTACAACTCCCTGGACACTGCCTGCAAATATGGCTGTATGTCTACATCCTAAATTAGACTATGTTTTTATTGAGTCTGAAAAATTATCTGAAGTTTTAATAATCGAAAAGGATCTTCTTGATTCCTTTGCGGCAGAGCTGGAGCTGGACGTTGATAAAATAAAAATGTTAGGTCATACCTGTGGGGCAAATCTTGAATTTATTAATGCAAGGCATCCATTTTTTGATCGAAATAGTGTAATAATACTGGGTGAACACGTAACAACCGAATCTGGTACAGGCTGTGTTCATACGGCACCGGGGCATGGTCATGAAGACTTTGAAGTAGCAATTAAGTATAAAATTGATATTGTATCACCTCTTGATAATAAAGGGGTATTTACTGAAGAAGGTCAGCAGTTTGCTGGCATGCCTCATTACAAGGCAAATAAGGCTATTGTTGAAACTATGCAGGAAAATGGTACTTTATTAAAAGTTAGTGATATAGTTCACAGTTATCCACATTGCTGGAGATGTAAAAAGCCAGTTCTTTATAGAGCCACAGAACAGTGGTTTGTTAATGTGGAAAAATTTAGAGATCAGGCTTTAAATGCTATAGACCATGTTACTTGGGTTCCAGCAAGCGGGCATAAAAGAATCTATAATATGGTTGAATCAAGATCTGATTGGTGTATAAGTAGACAAAGGGCATGGGGTGTTCCTATACCTGTTTTCTATTGCGAATCCTGTGGAAAGGATTTAATCTCTCCTGAGGTTATTGAGCATGTTGCAAAAATATTTGAAAAAGAATCTTCTGATGCCTGGGTTAACAGATCTGAACAGGAGTTATTACCTCCGGGAACAAGATGTGAATGTGGAAATGAATCATTCACTAAAGAGAATGATATTATGGATGTCTGGTTTGATAGTGGAATTACATATACTGCTGTTTGCGATGATAGATATGATTTATTAAGAGGAACACCTGTAGAGCTTTATCTTGAAGGTTCTGATCAGCATAGAGGCTGGTTTCAGACTTCACTATTGACAAGTGTTTCTGCTTTTGATCAGGCTCCTTATAAAACTGTATTAACTCACGGCTTTGTTCTTGATGCTTCAGGAAGAAAAATGAGTAAAAGTCTTGGAAATGTAGTTGACCCACAGCAGATTGTAGGTAAATATGGTGCTGATGTTTTAAGAATGTGGGCAGCAAGTGTTGATTATACTAAAGATGTGAGAATTGGCGATAATATAGTTCTTCAACTTGTTGAGGTTTATAAAAAACTAAGAAATACCTGCAGATTTTTACTGGGTAACCTTTGTGGTTTTGATCCAGGCAAGGATCTGGTTGAATACGATAATTTGAGTGAGCTTGATAAATATGTGCTTCACAGATTGCAGGTTCTGAAAAGCCAGGTTACTGAAGCATTTGACAGGTATGAATTTTATAGATACTATCAATTGATGCAAAATTTTGCTGCTGTAGATTTAAGTTCATTGTATTTTGACATTATAAAAGATACACTTTATACCGCTGGCACAAAATCTATTAAGCGCAGGGCAATACAGACAGTTTTATATTATTTAATACAGGATATAGTAAGAATGCTTGTTCCTGTAACACCACATATGGCTGAAGATATATGGCAAAATATTCCTGATGAATTAAAGTATGGTGTTGAGAGCGCATTATTAACTGACTGGCCTGAAGTAAAATCTGAATATATTAATGAAGAATTGTCTAATAAGTGGGAAAATATTTTTGAAATAAGAGATAATGTCACTAAAGCTATAGAACCAGCAAGGCTTCAGAAACTGATTGGTAGTTCTCTTGAGTGTTGTGTTGAGATATTTACTGAAAATAATGAGAAAAAAGAATTACTTGAGTCTGTTAAAAATTCTTTATCAATGGTATTTATCACATCGAAAGTTAATTTGCTTGATAATAAACAGTGTACTAATTCAGAGGGATTACTTAACACTCTTGAAGAAGAAGATATTATAGTTTATGTTATAAAAGCAAGTGGAACAAAATGTGAAAGATGCTGGAAATTTTCTGAGTCTATTGGAGATAATAAAGAACATTGCACAATATGTTCCAGTTGTATTCAAGCAATATCTTAAATTATTTTATTTATAAAGGAGAATAATTTTGAGGATAGTTGCATATTTGTTGTTAATATTCTTAGTTCTACAGCTCAATTCTTGTTGTTGCTGTGGTGGCAGTTCATCAGATTTTGGAGGGTTCCCTTCTCTGGGTAGTTTTTCTAAATCGTCTGATCAAAATGCAAATGATAATGCTGACAAAAAAGAAAATGATAAATCTAATAAAACCGGGCCACTTGAATATGCTTTTAAAATGCAAAAATTACAAAAAGAATTTGCTGAAATAAGTGAAAAAATGGGTGATCCTGGCCTTTCGCCTGATGAAGCTGCTGAGCTTGAAGAAAGATATGCTCAATTGGAAGAAGAAATGATGGAAATATCGGAGTCTATGATGGATTCAGAATTTTTAAAAAATTCTAAAGACCCCAGAATTCAGCAAGCAAGAGAGCATTTGGAAAAAGCAAAAGAAATGCAAGAACAGGTTATTGAAGCACAAGAACAGGTAATGGGTGATGCAAATAGTTATCCAGCAACTAATGAAGATTATCTTGAGTTTGAAGATATTAATACTGAAGGTGATAGTGAGTTTTATGAGGATGTATATCAGCCTGAAGAATTCTAATATCCCTGCCTTGTTTATAAACGCTAATTAGAGGATTTTTAATGAAGCGAATTATAATATCATTATTACTTTTTACTCTTGTAACTGCTTGTGATACTAAATCTGCAGATGAAAAAGATGTTGAAACTTTTCAAAACCTTCAGGTTCAAAAAAGAGAATATGTGAAAGAATATACTTCCCTTATAGCTAATCCCGATAAAAATAAAAGTAATCTTCGAAAACTTGATGCTAAAATGCATGATATTAACAAGAAAATTAAAAAGCTAAGTAATAAAGAGCATATTAAAAATTATATTCTTGGTCTCAGGCAAGAACACAAGCTAACAAGAGATTCTGGGATCTCTAAAGGTTTCAGGAATAGAAATAGAGACAATGATAAATTCGATTACCAGGTTGATAACGTTACAGTGCTTGATGAGGAGTATAATTTTATAGATAAATCATATAGAACTACGGATTTGTCTGATTATGAGGATGAATTATATAATGCAAAGCTTATTGATGACAATGATTTAGTATCTGAAGAAGAAGGCTTTTCAGATAAAGAATTTGAAGAATCTATTATTGAAGAAGGTGCAGTAAAAGAAGGAGAAGAAGACGCTTTCAATGATGCCATGGGGTCAGATCTAGAGCTTGAAGAAGATGTTTTTAAGGATTGAAAGGGTTTATTATGATATATAGATCATTATTAATTTTATTTATGTGTTTTGTTATTTTGGGTGTAGTTGCCTGTTCAAATAAAACTGATTCAAATTCTTCAGAAACTCCAGATGAAGTTCAAGAAGATGTTCTTGAAAATGTTAAAGTTGAAAAGGGTGAAACTATACCAGAAGTTGTTGAAGAAGAAGTAACAGAATCCAACGATAAAACTGAAAGCAGATCAGAGACATACAGTGAAGTTATGGATGAATCCAACGAGGATGACTTTTAATGAAGGTCATTAACGAAATTAATAAGGGGTTTTTAATTAGTTTCGTTATAATTTGCTTTGTCTCATCCCTTACTTATATAACTTATGGCCATTTGAAAGCAGGTTATATTGTTACCCTGCCACCTAAAGTTGTTACAATAGCCCAGTATATATTTGCTGGTATTAGTATTTTACAATTAATGGCAGTATTTAATGTTATTTATAAAGGTATATTCGATGATAAAGCTATAGATCATATATCAAAAATTCTTGAAGAATCAAACGATAAGCTTTTAAAAAGGTTTCCTTCATCTGATGCTACTATAGTTAAAGGTTGCAAATTAACCTATGATATCAATTTTACGTTTGTTCTATATGGTTTAAGTATGGCTTTTGTTGGCGCAGATAAGGTTACATTTGCAAGTTTTTTATTTCTGGCGATGATATCAACATTTATTACCTGGCTCTGGACAAAAAGTAAAGCTACTAAATATTACCAATGCAAAAGTAGTTGATTTCTGCCATATTGCTAGCTAATAATGATACTATGAGATATCGGCACAACCCAATTTTTAAAAATATCAGAGATTTACCAATCTACGGAAGCAAACGATATATGGTTTTAAATTATTCCTGGGTATTTTAGCTTGTGCAGCAAGTAAAAACAACCTCTATAATCTATAGATTATTTTCAAGGATCAGTATAAGTTAAGCATAGTTTTAATATAATCACCGGATGATTAACTTTGGCGTATATTAAAATAAATTGTTATAGTAAAAACCTATCTACCTAAAAGTAATCCCATTATTGCGCCAATGCCAGCACCAATGGCAGCTTTTTTGCCACGGTTCTTTTTGCCTGTCAATAATGCTCCAGATGCTGCTCCAATGGCACCATAGGTGACCATGCTTTTAACCTTTCTTTTTAGTTTATCATTTTCATACTGTGATTGGTAGTTATTGTTGTAATATTGTGGTTGTGAATATGTATTATAGCCGTAATTTTGTGAATAATAAGGGTCACCACCATAAGTGTTATTGCTATATGAATTGTAAGAACCATAACTATTTGAATAAGGTTGACTGGGATAGGATTGTTGATAATTATATGAATTATAATTTCCATAAGGATCAGTATTTCCAGAGTTAGATGAGTAGGGCTGACTTGGGTAGTATTGATTACTATTACTATTACCGTATGAATTATAGTTACCACTACTGTAATCATCTTCCTGAGTAGTTGGTGGATAAACTTCGTAATCTTTATAGACCTGTTGATTGGAGCCAGAATTTTGATTCCAGTAGTCTTGATTTTGATTCTGGTTATATAAATTGTCCTGGGGATAATAATTATTGTTTTGATTGGAGTTTGAAGAATAATTATTGCCCTGGTTACTATTATAATAATTTTCATTCGAGTAATCTTGTTGTGGGGGTAGGTCAGGCTGATTAGTATTACCGTTTAAATTATAATCTAATCGGGGTGTTTCCTGAACAGAAACAGGAACCTCATAATTATATGTTTGAGATAAAGAAGACTGGTAAGCTGTAAGTGCTAATCCTAAAGCTAAAACCGTTATTGTGAGTATTCTAAATCTTTTAATCATAAGAACGCCCTTCGGTTTTTTAAATTAATCCCAATTTTATTATTCCTTACAACTCGTGAAATTAGAATAGTAATTTTACTAATATGAAGAAATTATAATAGATTAATGATAAACTTTTGATTCAACACCCAGTACTTCATTAGGTTCTTTTTTTGTTTCACTTATGGGTGTTATGGGTTTGCCAATAGGTTCATATTGGTCTGAGCTTTCAGCTAAAGGAGGTTGAACAGCCTCTTCACCTGTTTCTTCTGTTTCTTCTGGCGTTTCTTTCTTCTCTTCTAGTTCATTAAATGATGCTCGTTTTCTTCCGCCAGAGATAATCTCTATATCATCATTTTTATTCTCTGTGGAGGTATCAGAACTATTTGTAGAATCTGCAGTAGATGTATCTCCGCCTGCTTCCTGTGCTTGTGTTGTTTCATTAAGAATAACAATTTCAACACGTCTGTTTTTTTGTTTACCATCTGAGGTATTATTATTGTCTAGAGGAACAGAATCTGCATAACCAACAGCTGAAAAAGTAGCCTTATCCATTTTAAACCTGTTTATAAAATGTCTTACAACTGATGAAGCTCTGGCTGATGAGAGTTCCCAGTTAGAAGGAAAAACAGCAGTACTTATAGGATCACTGTCAGTGTGACCTTCAATACGAATTTTATTACTAGTAAAATTCTTTTTAAGGGTTATCGCAATTTTATCCAGGTTTTTAATAGCATTTGGTTTTATGCCTGCGCTTCCTGAATCAAAGAAAATACTATCAACAAGGCTTATTACAAGGCCTCTTTTATCTACTTTTACTGATACACCTTTTAGGTCTCCCTTTTCAATAGCCTTTTCGATCCCTTCTTTTGTTTCTTGCATTTTCTTTAGCTCAAGTTGAGGATTTATTTGAGGTAAGATATGTACTTGATCTCCCTTTCTATTCTCTTGCATTACAGATTCACCCCTGCTTTCCATCATAGATGAATCAGAACCCTTTCCTTTGAAAATAGTTGGGGCAAAAGCCTCAGAAAGAGAAATTTTTAAGTCTTTAAATTTGGCTAAATCAAGCTGAGAGAGTGCGTAAAGTACAACAAATACTGCAAAAAGCAGGGTAATAAAGTCGGCGTAAGAAACCAACCAGCGTTCAAGGTTTTCATGTTCTTCGTGTTTTTTCTTTTTGGCCATATTTATTTCTTATTAGTTTAAAGTAATTAAGCTGCTTCAGCAGAGCTTTCTTTAGCTCCTTTGCTTGATGACGAAGGTTCAAAAACGAACGCTCTCAGCTTACGTTCAATTAAAGCAGGGCTTTCTCCAGCCTGTATAGATAATATACCTTCTATAATCATTTCCTTTGTTAACATAAGGCTTTTAGTTTTAAATTTTAATTTAGAAGAAAATGGAATCAACAATAGGTTAGCTGACCCTACGCCATAAATTGTAGCAACGAATGCAACAGCAATACCAGCCCCAAGAGCTGATGGGTCTGAAAGGTTCTGCATGACCTGAATCAAGCCGAGTACGGCCCCTACAATTCCAATGGTTGGAGCATAAGCTCCAGCAGATTCCCACACTTTTGCTGCTCCGGCATTCATTTCTTCTAATTGGCTAACTTCTGTTTCCATTAAATCTCTAACAAGACCAGGGTCTGCTCCATCAGCTACCGCTTCAAGCCCTGTTTTCATTAATGGGTCACTGGCGTTGCGGGCTTCTTTCTCTAATATTATTACTCCTTCTTTACGGGCTTTAGTTGCAAAACCAATAATTTCTGTAATAAGATCATCGTGTCTTACTTTTGATTCAAAAAAAACATCTTTCATTTTTATTACAGCATATTTAAGTATATTCGTAGGAAAACTTACCAGGGTTGCTCCGATGGTTCCACCAAATACGATAAAGGCAGCAGTAATCTGCATAATTGATCTGGGATCGCCACCTTCAAGTATCTGACCTACTAAAATACAGCCAATACCTACCACTACTCCTAGAATTGAACTTAAATCCATAAAATTCTACTTCTCCACGGTAGTTCTTTCTATATTTAAATTTATTTTCAGATATAAGAAATCATCTAATTAAATTATATATCGAATTTAATTCAATAAGCTTTAGCTTTTGATTTATTACAAAAGAATTTTTTTTTCGTTTAAAATACTTATTATACAAGTATTTATGGAGACGAAAACATTAAATGTTAATTTTTATCCATTTTTTTTAGGAATTCTTGAAGTGAAGTATCCATTTCTTTATCTGTAACGGATTCTGTATCAATATCTTTATTGTCAGCTTGTTTGTTTTTTTGATTTTTATCCTTATATTTGGATTTTAAGGCAGTCAGAGCATCGTCTAGTTCACGATCAATAAATTTTTTTTCAACTTCAGAGTCAGATTTAACCTGCATTGTACTGGTTTTTTCAGTCATTTCAACTTTTTTAGGTGAAGGTTTAATTCGTTCTTTAATAGCCTGAAGTTCTTTTTCTATTTTGAGTTTTTGTATATCTTCTGCTGTTTGCTCAGGAGATCTTTGAGTGATTTGTTTAGAATTTAATTCAGGCTGAGTTATTGTTTTTTGCTCATTGTTTTTCACTTCTGTTTTTATGTCGTGGTTTTTATGTTCTTCGTCATCAATTCCGAAGTTAATTTTGCCTGATAGAAAATCATCCAGTTTTGAATCCAGATTACCAATAGAATCATGTTCACTGTCTTCAACAGGTATTAAGCTGTCTAGAGAAGATTCAAGGTCATTAATGGTTTTTTTACCGAAGAATTTAGTTATTTTGTCATCAATATCAGAAACAATACTGTTGTCTTTATTTTCTTTATTGTCATAGTCTTTTTCGTTGTTATCTGTTTTCTGGAGATCAATTTTTTTTTCAGCTGTCGGGTCGAGTTTATTTAAGGTTGATTCAATATCACTAACAGCATTTTGGCCAAGAAAATCGGTTAATTTATCATCAATTCCAGATAAAACACTTTTGTCTTTGTTCTCATTGTTTTGATCTTTAGTGCTTTCTTTTTTTTCTTTACCGGGTATAAAGCCTTCAAGAGATGATTCAATATCATCAATAACCTTTTTACCGAGGTAGCCTATAACTTTTGATTCAATGTTTAAAATTATGCCATTATCTTTGTTGTTTTTATCTTTTTCAGACATAACATTCTCCGTTGTTGTTGGTAATATTAATTATACATTGAGAGATTTGTACAACTAAAATAGCAGGTATTTATGACTTAATCCGGGAAAGCTTAAAAGGCAACTTAAATAACCTTTTTGCCCTGACAATTTTTCTTTTGTTCCATTGAATAATAGTATAGTTAAGCATAAGTTTAAAATTGATTATACTTTAAAAATAAATAATAAAAAAACCTCTTGATTTACCAAGAGGCCGGTTTGTCCCTTGCGGAGTGGAAAGCAATTGTTTATGGATACTTATTGGCAATAGTAAATTTTTCTACTATTTTGACAATAATACTTGTGCTTACCTGAGCTCCTCCACGAACTGTAGGGCTGTTAACTGTTCTACCTTTAATGCTCATTTGTGTGGAACTACCGCCATCAAAGTTCATAGCATTTACTGCTCCAATACTTTTTAAAAATGCAGCTAATTGATAGAATGACATTCCAATACTACCATTTTGTCTTCCGTCTACAGTTACAAGTAATAAATGATTATTAGCTGTTATGCCTACAGCCGTTCGTGGCTCTCTTGCGGATGCGTTTAAGGAAAATTTTTGACTTGTTATATCAATATAAACCTGGCCATCTTTAAGTAAATATGGCCCACCACCTATGGCATGCTTTATATCAGATATTTTTGAGTCATAGTTAATAGATATATTTATGTCATCACCGATTTTTAATTTTTTAAAACCATCTTTATGTGGACCTGTTATTACATAACCATTTAAAGGAACTTTGATAGATCCTGTTGTAACCTGACTGACTTTATTTTTAATTATTGCTATTCTTAATTCATTCTTGAGTGTTTTAGGAACAAAGGTATTCCACTTGTCTGTATAGAGCATGTAACCATCTAATGATAGCCTGGGTTGATTGATATTATTTACGTTTAGTGTTTCACCCGATTTTAAAATTATCTGACTATTTAATTTAACTTTATCCAGATAGGCTTTATTGTTTTTATCAATAACTAAAGCTACTCTGTTATAAATAGGGCCAGTTATAAATTCTTCATCAATTATTACTGTTCCAAGAGGTAAGCCGTTTGGAGGCTTAAAGAAAGAGCCGTTTATACCTGCAAGTCCGTTGGCATTATTTACTATCTGATTAACATTTTTCTTGGAAAACAATGAATGCTGGTTTGGTGTAATAGGTGTAAGCTCAACGTCTTGATGATTAAGGTCTATGTCAAGAACATTAATAAAGACCGGCCCTCTAAAACGATATTGTGTATGTTTAACAGCGGGGTGTAAAAATCCATTTGTATTAGATTGTTTTGGTGAACTAGATTCAGCTTTAACTCCCAGCAAATCAATTATTAATCTGTCAGGATTATCTAAAGTAAAAGTTTTGAGTCGAGATTCAGGGAGGTTTATATTTATTTTCAGGCAGTTATCATTTTTGTCAAATATTAGTTTGTGATTATTACTAAAACTAATTGCTGGATTAATATTGCTTATTAAATCTGCATTAGCAATAGTAATGCTGGTTAAATTTCTGTTTATTTCTTCTATAGTATAGTTTTCCAGGCTAGACGAAAAATCTAAGACTATTCTAGTCTTAGATTCAAAATTACGTATTTTTATATTATTAATTACAGTTTGGCTTGCGAAGGTTATAGTTTGCCCAAGGAGTAATAATGTTAGAACTATTACAAACCTTATAAGTGACTTTAGGCAATATGAGCTTCGCCCTGTTATAAGAATCCCTCCTTTAACAGTGCTTAAGTTGGTGCGAGCCCTAATACTACTATTATAGTATAAAAACAATTAAATGTTAAGTTTGTAGCAAATAATTAATTATACTTTTTGAAGTATTGTTTTAAACAAAAGCGCAAAACCCTCTAATAACAAACTACTAACACCTGTTAGTAGTTTGCCTGATTTTTTTACAATGCTTATAGCTTTTTTTACACTATCATTATATAAGAGCTTGTGAAAAGTATAATATCTTTAAAATGAGTGTTTTTTTACTTATTCTTTTTCTTTTTATACATAATTTCAGCAGTTACAGAGGTTTCAGCTCCTGTGGGAGGAACGACCACATTCATGTCAGCTTTATATCTAACAAGGTCTCCAACTTGAGGGGCTCCACCTGAGACCATTGTACCTGTAGAAGAGCCTGCTTCAATTTCTTTGATTTCCATTTCTCCAATTGGTGCTGTTAGGGCTTTAATAATTTTGCCTGAAATAGGATCTTTAACAACGTCTGTAAGTCTTTCTATTGACAGGCGGTTACCTATTTTGAGTCCGGCAGCACTACCTGCGTTAATAATAACACCCTGTGCACCAACATATGCTACAACACCAACATCCTGAGAAGTTGAGTCAATAGTAGCTCTGGTAACTTTTTCATAGTGGGTGTTAATAATTTCAGTAGCTTTTTGAGAGGCGGCTGTACTTGCTTCACCCAGAACAGAATCCTGGAAGTTGCTGCTTGAAAAATCAAGAGCCCCTGCATTACCACTCTTGGAGAAGTCTATTAATAAGCCACGGCGTTTTGATTTTCCTAATACTGAAGCTACCTCAAGAATCTCTCCGGTATCAACAGAAACCATTCTCATATCAAAAGCAACACTGGCTACGGATTTTTTAGATTGAATGCTTGTTGCCAGGCTCACAAAAGGAATAGCTGCACCAATGCCACCTTTTTTGTTTTCTATACCAAATTGAGTAATGTTACCAAGGACTAATATATCTACGCCCAGTAATTTACCTACACTAGCTGCAGTTGTAGTGTCAAAAAGGCTTGATTGTGAGAGTTTCTGTTCGTGTAATATCTGATCAAGGGCTGTCCTTTCAATCACAGAATAAGCCCCGGATCTAACTAGTTCACCTTGTATAAGGGAAGCAACCCCTTTTCCAATGTCCCACTGGCCACTCCACCATGGCCTTACGGCAGAATAGTCAAAGTCAAGAACAGCAATCCTTGTTTTGCCAGTTCTAGCGGCTGTGGTGCCAGGTGTAGGGCCTGAGAATGATGCTCCATATGAGGTAGTGGGGTTGAATTGCGGCACTACTGATGGCATGGACTGGCTGATGTAAGTAGGGGGTGCAGTTATTCCTGGCACGGCTCCTGATACTCCGGGTATAGATCCCTGATCAATTGGGGTGTTATATTGAGCTATTTGTTGAGGTTGATTTGTATAGGTTTGATCTGGTTGATATGCGGTTTGTTGCATTGATGGCTGGTTTTGCATTGGTGATGATACACCCATCGGGTTATTTTGAGCAAGTTGATTTTGGTAGAAATTTTGTTGTTGAGAGGCCATTTGTTGTTGCTGGGCTGAGGCTAGCCTTGATTTTAAAGCATCTGCAGAAGGTGAATATGGAGCAAGATTAGCATAATTCTGCCATGATTGTGCAGCGGCCCCAACGTTACCCAGGTTTTCGTAGCATTCACCAAGCTCATAATATGCCAGTGCATTTTGATTATTTTGTTGAAGAATACTATTGAATTGTTCAATTGCACCGTTGTAGTCATTAGTTCTTTTAAGTGCCAGCCCCAGTGCGTAATTAATTTTTATATCATTAGGATTATTAGCAAGGGCAGTTCTTAGAGGGTCAATAGCATCTTTATAATTTAAATCAGAAATTAACCAGCTTCCTAAATAGTACTTTCTAGTAGCTTCATCGACATTATCAAGTGTTTCTCTAAGATCATTAGCGATCCATTTAGCTCTTACGGCATCTGAATCATTAGGGTTAAAATTAACAAAAGCTTGAAGAGCTTCAATAGCTTCAACTGCCCTACCCATATCTTTTAAACATAAACCAAGGTTGTAATAAGCATTGCCATAACGGGGGTCTAGTTTAAGAGCTTGTTGATAAGCTACTATTGCATTGTTATAGTCACCTTTTTTCTGTAAAGCTATACCCATATTATTATAAGCTTTAACGTGATATGGATTAGCCTGTAGTGTACGTTGAAAATATTCAAGAGCTTTGTCATAGTTTTTCAAAGATAATTCAGCTACACCACTATTAAAGGTAATTGTTCCTTGATCAGCATATGTTTTAGATGGAATTATGCTGGTAAGTAATACAAATGTCAGTAATAATAGTGCAATATAGTGTAAAGCTTTTGTTTTCATTTTCTGCTCCTCATACTGGTTTTTTTATTTTTTGTTTATGGTTATATTATACCGATTAAAGAACTTTTTTGCAGGTAAAAATTAATCAAAATAAATATTAA
>JBFMGH010000202.1:0-3981 GCA_040752795.1 Cyanobacteriota bacterium | reverse complement strand
TACTAGCATTATGTTCATTAGAACAAAAGGGGTATAAGAACTTTTTTTAAGTTTTTATATTAAAATGCGTAACTCCTGTTAATTATAATTTCAATAAATAATTTCAAATAAATTATAAAAGACACTTATGCATAAATGTATTGAAAATAAGTTGTGCAGAGGTTTATAAAGAAATCAATATGAAAGATTTTTTTACAGAGTTACTAAATAAAGCAGCAGAAAAATATAGCTCAAAACCTTCTTCTGAGGTCTCTAAAGCCGAGCTAGCAAAGCATTCAGCTGAGATTAATTATATTGAAAACAATTATGATGAAGCAATAAAAAACTATCAACTAGCATTAGAAAGTGATCAAAACTATTTTGAAGCACACTATTGGATAGGTCGTTGTTATTTTGAATCAAACAAGCTTGACAAAGCTATTGAAAGTTTTAATAATTTTATTTCATTAGAAAAAGATTTTAAAGATGCTTATTATTGGGTTGGTTTAAGTTATTATAAAAAATTTGATTATCAATCAGCCATTAATGTTTATGAAATAGCCATTTCAAAAGGAGTTCCACCGGCACGTTATTATTGTATGATAAGCTACTGTTGCATAAAAAACAACAAAATAAACAAAGCCATAACGAGTGCCAAAAAAGCAATACTACTGGATAACAAATTTAGTGAGTCATATATTTGCCTCGGAATAGCTTATAATTTAATATTTTCTTATGAATTAGCCATTGAAAACTTCAATAAGGCTCTTGAAATTGAATTTAATGAGGCCAGAGCATATTTGGGGCTTGGTATGGCATATTTTGGGTTAAATCAAATTACTGAAAGCAAGAAACATTTTTTACAGGCCAAGCTTATTGACCCGGATTTCACGGAATATATTGACAAGATATTAGAGAAAATACCCTGACAATAGTTATTATTATACTGATCCTTGAAAGTAATTTATAGATTCCAGATTATAGATGCCGGGTGTTTTTGCCTGCTGCGCAACGAAAAACACCCTATAGTAAATTTAAAGCATATATAGTTTACTTACGTGGATTGGTATAAATAAAATCGGGGCTTTTAATTTGTATCGTCAAATAAAATTAAGTTATAATCATTAATCATGAGGTTATTTTAGTTTTATAATCTGAAATAATTAATATTTATAAATAAAAACAGGGCACTAATATGATTCAGGATATTGAAAACCTTATTAAAAAAGGAGATAAACACGTAACTAATTTTGAATATGAGCTTGCGATAGATTGTTATGAAAAAGCACTTCTTATTGAACCTGATGATGCAGAAATAAACAATAAGCTTGGCAGCATTTATTTTGCTTTAAATGACTACGACACAGCTCTGGAATATTATGAAAATGCACAGCTGCTGTTTCATACTAATACTGAAGCATATAATAACCTTGGTAATATATATTTAAAGAAACAAGACTTAAATAAATCAATAGAAACATTTAAAAAATCGCTTTCTTTTGATAATAATAACTATTTAACTCACTACAATCTGGGATGTGTTTACACAGAAAAGCTTCAATATAAGCTTGCTATTGACAGTTATAAAAAGGCCCTGGATATAAACAAAGAAGATTATAGAATTTATCACAACATTGGATTTTGCTACGGAAGTATAAAAAACTACGATAAAGGCATTGAAAATCTAAATATAGCAATTAAACTTGAACCCAATAACGCTATAATACATTTTAATTTAGGTATTTTATATATAGATAATAGTCAAAAAGAAGAAGCTAAAAAACATTTATTACAGGCCAAGTTGCTCAACAAAAGTATAAAAGGTATTGATGAACATTTAGACAACCTTAAAGATTGTTAATTGTTTTATTATATCTTTCCCAGAAGTCTTCATTAGCTTTTCTAATATCGTTTAGCCTCGGTGTAAATTGAGAAGTGTTGCCATTGTTATGGCAATCCATTAATTTTTTCCAGTCCCAGAATTCAGGAGAGTCTGAACCGTAAAACAGTTCTGCCATAACAATTCTTATTAATTGAGACGGGGTTTTATCAGACTCTGACGTTTTTAAGATCATAAAGCCTTCTTGTTTCTTTGAGCTTTTGTCAACTTTACCGATAAGCAAATAAGGTGGTTCTGATTTAAATTTAATGCCAAGTTTATCAGAAATTGCTTTAAAAACATCTTTATCAGGAATTAACCCCTCATATTTCATGCTTTTTTTGTCTATATTTTGCCAGTTACATTGTTTGAGCTTGCTATTTAAAGCTGTAATAAAAGTATTTAAAGATGGTTCTTTAGCCTCCGGTGCAATAATAAAGTGACCGTGGGCAATTTCAACGCTTCTACCATTTTTGTCCTGTTTATTACCTTTAACACTTCCGGAGCCATGTTCAGCAAAATAAATATTTCTATCAGGGTACATTTTCTTTAAAAAGGTTATTAAAGAATTCATTGATTTATGAAGTTCTTCGTTATACTTTTGTTCAGTCTGATACAAAGACCTACAACCGGTATCTTTAGGAACTAATAATAGATTAACATCTCCAACAGTATAAATATTATGATAAACCATAAACTTATCAGACACACCAGGTATATTTACTTTTGATGGTGTATTAAAAAACAGCTTATAGATGTAATCATCTTTAGCCAGAAAATCACTGCCAGCAACAGGGTCAGAATTGCCAGTAAACGCCTGAACATTTGATTTCTGAAAAGTATCTTTATTTAGAACTTTTAATGCTAAACCAGGGTTGTTTTGTAAATTAGAACCCTTAAAAGAAACTTTGCTGGTATTAAAAGTTTCTTTATCTCTAAAATAGTTTTGATTTATTTGGTTTATGGTGGAAAACATGTTTTTCGCTATTGTTTAAATATCACCAGCATTAAAACTGGTGAAAATATGATTTGCGGTTGTAAATTAAAAAATTTAATAAAATTTAATAAGATTTTACCACCCTCGTTATTGATTTTCGGAAATTTATTTTTTGTATTCGGAATCACATTTTTTCGTGCCAGTGGACACAGAATTAATGATTGTTTTTATATATAATATGAATACTAGGATTTACTGAACGGATAAACAACTCTTTTTTCTGGCGTTAGTAAAAGGCTTACAAATAAAATAAATTATTGTTAGAAGTACTTGTTATTGATTGAGCTTCACAAGGAGGAAAAGATGAGATTCACCACCAGGAAAATTGCTAATTGCAAAAGATGCGGCAAATTATTTATCAAACAGTGTGGTGAAGTATGTCCTGATTGTCTCAGGCAGGATCTTAACACTATTAACAATGTCTGTAATTTATTAGATGCAACTTCAAAACCAGTAAAAGTTGAGGAGGTCGCAAGTTTAACAAATACTTCGGCAAAAGCAATAGAAAGGCTTCAACAAAGGGGCAGATTCTGGGCCTATAAAAATCTGGAAGTAAGCTGTCGTTTTTGTGGTGAGAGCGTTAACACATCGAAAGGTAGGGATATTTGTGATGATTGCTATGCTAAACTTTGTGGTCAAATTCAACCAATACTGGCAAGAAGAAGTTCAAAAACAATTCTTAAAGGCATACAGATGCATTCAAGAAAGAACGCTGACACCAGCTACACAAGAAATAATACAGATCAATCTACAGGATTTTTGAGTTTAAAAGAAGCTATCTAAACCCAAACAACCCAATTATATTACTTACACCAACTCATATCAACTCTATACCAATCCATGGAAGTAAATGATATATGGCTTTAAATTATTCTATATAAATTACTTTCAAGGATCAGTAATCACTATTTCAAACACTACCTCCTGCACTTTCCGTAACCATAACAACACATAAGTTTTTCAGGTGTCTTTGGTAATCAAAAACACCTTTTTTATTTGTTATACCAGTCCATGTAAATAATTAATAATTACCACAAGCATTAATGATCATCTCACCTTGTTTTAAGAGTATTTTCAACCCATCATAAACAGCATCTTTAAGATCACTAAGGGTTTTAAAGAAAGA
>JBFMGH010000201.1:0-6632 GCA_040752795.1 Cyanobacteriota bacterium | reverse complement strand
AGTAGTTAAATTAATATGTGATGCAATAGCAGTTACCTGATCAATTACCATGTTTCCATTAGTTTCCCTTATGTATATATCACCATTGGCTTGAACGTATAACCTTCCTGCAAGAGACAGATCTATATCAAGGTCATCTAAGGGTGAACCAATAGTAAGAGCATTAAAGGTAAGCCTTCTTGTAATTATATTAGGGTTAAGATCATTGAATATATCAAAAATATTACCCACTGTATTTTCTATAGTTACATCTCCAAGAATACCCGTTGTTTCAATAAGGCCAATTGATAAATCTCCAGCAACCTCTCTTATATTAACCAGAGTGTCAGCCTGTATATCAACACAGCCAGTTGAGTTTAATTCAAGGGCATCAATTAACTCACCTACTTGATCACCTACTAAATAAATATTGTCACCAATAATATTAGCGTTGGCATCATTTGCCCCATCTACGATGTCGGTTGCACCTTGGGTTTCTAGTATAACATCGCCTCTTTTGGACTCTATTAATGTGATAGACATATCACCGTTTGTATTATTGAGTACAATGTTTCCAATTGCTGTAACATTTAAATTATTGGCCAACATTACTTCAATATCTAATGCATTTGAACTATCACCAACGCTAAATGCATTAATATCAAGAGAGTTAACCCATATATTTCGCAGACTGTCATTATTATAATCAATAACAGAACCTGTTTCAGCGTTCATAAGGGCTGTGCCTGTAGCCTGTAAATCATCAATAATAAGGTCTCCAAGCATTGAAGAAACCGTAAAGTCACCTGCTGCTAATGCATCATCTGTTACAAATATGCTACCTCTAGAATTAAGGGTAATATCAGTTGGATTATAAGGTGCAACATTTATTGTAAACACATCTGTTCCACCGAAAACAATATCTCTTTTGCTAAAAATGTTTATTGGATTACCGGTTGTATTCGGTAAAAAATTAGAATTGAAGTTTTCGCAATTAATTGAATTCGGATCAAAATGAACTCCCCAGATGTCAAAATTAGGGCTTATTAGCTGTAGTATCATTGCAGAAGTTGGAACGTTAATTGTTGCATTATCAACAATTAATCTTTTTCCGGCGCCGGCAAACATACTACCTGAAACAGCTGTTATATTGTTTAATAATGTTATATCTCCATAGTTAGCAGTAAGGTTTACCTGACCAGGATTCCAGAAAGAGCTGTTGCCAAATACATTTGTAGTATTGCCTAGTGTTATATCTCCATATGTTGTCCAGACAAGATTTGCTCCAATGGCCATAAAATCAGAAACATAGGTACTTGTCGATGTAATTGATGAGGGGTTAAAATGAATTCCAAATTTATTCAAGCCCCGGCAATATATATCAATACTGGAACCATTAATTGTAGCATTGTCAACAATTAATTTCTCTCTTGCATCAATGTCTACCAGTCCTGTTGTAATACTGCCTGTTAGTGTAATGTCACCGGTATATGTTGTAATATCTACTGAGGTTAAATTAATTGGTACAGAACTAATAAAAATATTATCTATATTTCCAAAGTGAATTGAATTATTGGCAGATATAGTAAAAATAGAACCATCTGTTATGAAATCAGAAGAAAAAGTAGTAACATCAATAGTATTAGGATTTAAAGTAAAGCCATACCCGGGTATATAACCCCCATTAAGAGAGATAGTTGATGCAAAAACATCAGCCTGATTAAATTCAAGAGACTTGCGAGGGTCGATTTGAACATTGGTTGCATTAAGGCTGGCACCATCTGCTACATTAATGAAACCACCATTTAATCTTATATTAGAAATAGCATCAAAACCACCTTGAATTTCTATCATCTTATCTTCAGGTACAGTTATATTAATATTGGTAAGATTTAAAGCGCTGCCTCCAATTATAATACTGGACAAGTTACCAATACTTATGTTTTCAAAACTTCTAAGGTTTAATTCGCCACCACTCGGTATAAAGTCAGATGTCATAGATCCGGCATTGATAAATGCAGGTATAAAATCAATGCCACTTAATGCAATATTGCCGCCATTAAGATTAAGTGTGCCAGTAACATCAATCTCAGCGTCTATGAGTTCCAGTTTTAATGAGGGATTAACAGACATATCTCCTAATGTTATAAAACCACCGGTTAATTCAACTATATTGCCAGTTATAATAATGTTTGTAGGATCATAAGTGGTAGCACCAATAATAATATTATTTATATTACCCAGTTTTGCATTTGTATTACTGTTAATAATAAAATCAGCTCCCAGTGTTAGAAAATCTGACACTAATGTACTTGCACTTATTAACCTTGGGTTAAACACAATACCATAATTTAAAATGTCTCCACTATTTAAAGTTATTTGACCATCGGTGGTTAATGTTGCACTCTCAAGGACTAATCTGGTATTTGGATTTATAGATATATTGCCAGAAGTGGTTATATTTCCAGAAACAGCCACTTCTCCTCCTGTAGAGGTTAAGGTTACACTTGTTGGGTTCAGAGGATTTCCGCCAATAATAATGTTATCTAAATTGCCAATAGATATATCAGTTGTACTTAATAGTGTAAAAGGCGAATTAACTGTTAATAGGTCTCCTGCTATAGCGTTGGTTCCTATTCTTTCAGGACTAAATGTAATTCCATAAGTATTAACATCGCCACGATCAATAAATAATGTTCCAGCAGATGATAAGCTTGTTTTATCTAAATTTAAATAATTACTGGGGTCAATAGTAATATTTGCCGCAAGCAGGGTTGTTCCTAGGTTAAATATTATTTCAGGTGCAACAGCACTAAAGTTACCAGTAGTTGAAATATCACCAGAAAATTCAGCTTGTATAGTAGATGCAATAGTTATAGATGAAGGTTCATAAGGATTTGAATTGATAACAATATTATCAAGGTTTCCAATATGTATTGGATAGTTACCATTTAAATTAAGAGGATTATTAGGTAGAGGTAAGAAATTAGAATTGAATGATAGTGCAAATATTGATTCTGGTACAAATGTTATAGATTTATTTGAAATTGCTGCCCCTGAAGAATTAATTTGAAACTGATTTGATGCAATAAAAGTTCCTTCTAATAGAGTAATATTACTACCAATTGCTGCATCATCGTAGGAAAGATTAATATTATTTGCAATAATCCTTGTATCAGGCTTAATAATAATATCGTTGCCTGTTGCAGTAAAGTCACCACCAGTTGATGGGCTTATGTATCCTGATAAGACAACATTATCATTTGTTGAGCTTAATGTAATATTTGTTTGATCAAGTTGATTCATATTTACATAAATATGATCAGTATTTCCAAATTCTATTCTTGAATTACTGTTGATAGCAGTAGCAGCTCCGTCTGCAATAAAAGATGATGTAAGACTTATTGCATCAATAGCTTCAGGCTTAAATGTAATGCCATTATTTAATATATCACCGCTTCCAAACTCAATATCATTAACTGTATAGAATCTACCTCCCATAACTTCTAGTTTACCTAATCCATTAGGGATGATATCTATGTCATTACTAGGTGCATTAAAAATTGTTCCGGTCTCAATTTGAACATTAAAGCCATTAACAGTTATTAAATCAAAAGCTTCAAGAATAGCACCTTGTTTAATTATTGCATTAGCACCATTTGCTGATACATTTATATCATCAGCTGATCTTATGAAGGAATTATTATCAATAATTGCATTTCCACCTGTAGAATTTATACTTATAAATCCTGTAGCTGTACTACAGGAGCCAGAGATAGTTACATCTAAAGGAGAGGAGAGAAAAATATCAGTTGGCTGAAAAGGGGTTCCTGAAATAACAATTTTGTCTGTATTGCCCAGTGATATTGGCTGGTTAGAGTTAAGTAGCATTGAGGCTCCAGTAACAATAAATCCAGAAGTTATTGTACCCGTTTCAATACTATTAGGAGTAAAGGTCATTCCAAAATTAAGTAAATCACCATTATCAATAGAAAGGTCCGCCTGAGCAACTATATCTCCGCCATAAACGTTTAAAAGATTATTAGGGTTAATAGAAATATTTAATCCGTTTATAAAAGTATTATTAAAAATTCTGGTCTCATCATTATTTATAAAGCTTATATTGCCTGAGGTAAATCCACCGTCAGCAAAAGCAAGTATCTTTGCACCATCATTAATTTCTATTAAAGGAGCGTCGAAGACAATATTGCCAGAGTTTCCCATAGATGGATCATTGAGATGGTCAGCTGCAGCAACATTTTCTCCGGTAGCAGCAGTTACCAGGTTCCTACTTGAAACTATAACATTGGGATTTACAATAATACTATCTACTGCAACAATATTTATATTAACTCCATCAGTTAATTGGTCTCCTACATTAACCCATATTGGATCAATTAAAACTTCACCTGGTGTTCCATTATTAGCATTGGCAAGAAAATATCCCCCATCTGTTTCAACAGTATTCTTTGCACTGAGTTCTATAAATCCACCATCTCCAGATATATTTCCTCCACGTGCATCTATAACAGATCCATCTTTAAAAGTAGTTTTATTTTGTGCGTAAATATATATATCACCTGCGTTAGAGTTTTCACCCTGGCCTTTAGCACTTATTAATGATTGCTTTTCAATAATTATATTGTCTTTAGCTGTTAATGTAATATTTCCAGCATCTATATTGTTAATACCATCGGAAACAATAGCACCGGTTATTGCTATATTTCCTTCAGCGTTTAGAACGATTTCCCCATTTTGAATCGATATATCAGAGGCATCAGAAGTTGTTTCGATATTTAATACGTCAGAAAGTTGAACTATATTATCATAACCTTCTGATCCCGAATAAATATTTCCAGATATATCAATATTACCAGTTTCAAGTTTAACTGTTTCAATAGCATTTATTGTTCCCTGAACATTAATAGTAGCATCTTTATTTAGCGGTACTGTACCATCTAGAAGTGCATCAATAGATGCATCAGATGGGCTTCCAGAAGCATCAAAAAAGTTGTCAGTAAAGTCTTTGGTTGGAGTAATGGCAGTTAGACTGCCTACATTTATTGAACCCTGCGGGCCTACTGTTATTCCATGAGGGTTGACCAACAATAAATTGCCGCCTATCTGGTTATTTTTAATAGAATTTAATGTACCATTAATAATAGATGCTTCATCATGGATTAAGTTAATTAAATTGTTAGCATTTGCAGGTAACTTGAGGTTAACAATATTGTCATTTTCAACATTGAATTTACTAAATGAGTTAAATGCATTGTTACCTTTTATTGTAGAGGTACTTATATCTGTAATATTTCCATTATTAATGAGTGATGTAGATGTTTTCCCATCTGTAATAATTTGTTGAGCTATACAAGTTGTTGATATAAAACCAGAAATTGTAAATGAAACAATTAAAACTCTAATTGAAATATGCATAAAATATTTCCCCATGTGAAATACGCCTTATCCTTCTAAATTTTACTGACTGATTTGAAATTGAATACAACTCAAGCGAATGTTTTGTGTAATGATTTTAATATATAGCATACATTAATATAATTTTTTAGTATAAAAATTACCATTTTTGCAAATACCTCGATTCTCCTTTCTCATAAGGCTACTAACTTCTCTATGCAAATATTAAATTATAAAAATTAACATTTATAGGTAGAATAAGTTTTGCTATTATTTTTATCGGTAACTACATTATAAAATTTAATTAGATACAAATTTGTAAAAATAAAAGCTAAATATAATATATATTATAAAATAATTAATTAAATATAATATTCTGGTAATTAACAGGTCATTTTTTATTATAGTTTAAACAATATTTATTAAAAAAGCCTGAGTTGTTCAGTTCCATTGGTTGGGTAAATTAGCCTGTTATGTGTAAAAATAGCAAGACTATTTAGCGAATGCGGGATATTAATATATTTATCAATTACATGAGTTACATCAATATTTTTTATAGTTAAAAAATCAGAGATAAAATTTCTATGACAATTTTCTGGCAGGCTTTCTGCACACATCAGGCATAGAATATTATTTTTAGATAGTTCAATAAGTTTATTAATACTATTTTCAAAATCTTCTGTAAGCATATAATCAGCATATGCTTGAAACCCTTTGTTTTCTATACCTGTATTAGGAGAGTGTTTAATTGTTTTCTTTCTGAACCCTCCAAAGCTTGATAGGTGTAAATAGCCTATATTATCTTCTTCTAGAGATTTTTTAATATTATTTTCATTAAACTGTGGAAATTTTTTTGACCCTGGAATTGATCGGACATCTATCAATAGAGTGATATTAAATGCTATTAATAATTCCACAAACTCATTTATTGATCTATTAGAATGACCGATTGTATAAATCATTTTATTATATGCTTTCTAGGTTATTGTAGTTATTTTAGATCTTTTTAATGAACAGATGTTACCTTCTTTAGAGAAACATCTGTTACAACTCTTGCACTCTGGTATTTCATTTGGGTTTTTAATCCATATATTTACCATATCAGGTTGACATAATAATACTCTGGACATAGAAAAATACTGAATATTAGTAGTATTTAAAATTTCATTCATTAAATCAGGGGTTCTATTGCCTCCAACAAGAATTACAGGTATATTAATTTCATCAGCTATAAGGGA
>JBFMGH010000200.1:0-2148 GCA_040752795.1 Cyanobacteriota bacterium | reverse complement strand
TATTTAATAAAGTTTTGCAAGTTTCTGCTACCTGTATGCCAGCAATTATAGCAGGTCCAAATGATAGATTTCCAACATGTTTTTCAATTCCATCAATTTGATTTGATTTCTGATAAATTTTTCTAATAATATTTTTACCCGGCGTTTGAACAGCTATTTGACCATACCAGCCAGCAATAGCTCCATGGATTAGTATAATATTCTGTTCAGAGCAATATTGCGCCAGTTGTATTTTTGAATCTATATTATCAAGACAATCTACAGCAATAATAATATTTTCAAATAGCTCCTGAGCAGAATTATAATTAAATGCCTGTTGATAAGATTCAATAATAACTGCCGGATTAATATCAGAAATTATATTTTTAGTTACTAAGACCTTAGAATTATTTAATTCTTTAACCGAAGACATTGTTTGCCTGTTCAGATTTGTTTCCTCAAAACAATCAGGATCGATTATTCTTATATATCCAACACCTAGTCTGGAAAGTTCTTCAATGACATATCCTCCCAGGCCACCACATCCTATTACTGCAACTCTTGACTTGAATAGATTCAATTGATCTTTTACAGAAAGGCTATTGAGATTTTTTTTGTATCTAGCTGGTAATATATTGTTTTCCAAACAAATGAGTTCCATTTGATGAAAGGTTAAATTAAACAAATTCATTATTTTTGTTTGGCTTTCAATGTGAATAAAGCCATCTATGATTTCAGATTTAATATATTCTATCAAATCCAGCACTATCCACCTCCTACTGGTGGAAATAATGCCAGAGTATCATTATTTTTTAATATTGTATTAAATTCAGCATGTTTATTATTTATAAAAATTATTGCTATATCCCTTTCAGGAATATTAAGCATGTTAATAATCTCTGCAACTGTTGTTTCAGTTGAACATTCAAAATTATTAATTTCAAAACGGTTGTTTTGAAGTGTTGCAAATAGTTTAATTTTTATTATCATAATAAATATTTTATCATTTATTGTTAAATAGTAACTGATTGTTTGTTTTCCCAGTTGAAAACCTGGTCAAGTTCTTCATTAGTAACATTAAACGCTTGATTATGTATAGGTATTTTTTCATTAATAAAAAATGCTGGTAGACGATCTTGCTCAGGTGTAAATCCGGCACGATTATTAAAGTCTCTTTCCATAGACAACACTTTTTTACCCAATTCGGTAACACAGTCAGCAGTTAAAGCAATACCATAAAAAGAATTAAGCATATCAAGCATTGCTTGATATGTTTCAGGTTGATCAAGTATTGGGAAGGCAATAAAAAGACACATACCTGTAGAGTCTATTGCAGCTGTAGCAATTTGAAGATTTCTAGATAGTTCTACCTGGCCTTCTGTCTTTAATGGATCAACAAATCCACCAGATTTTAAGATATTTGTAGCTATTGTATAACCAGCAGTATGATCAGCTCCCATTGGGCTGGTAGCATAGGTTACGCCAATACCCTGAACAGATCTAGGGTCATATGCAGGAAATGCTTGGCCTTTAACAACAGGTACCCTTTCAACAGCAAAAACTTTACCAGTTGTTGCAGCTCCATTTCCTATTATTCTTCCTAATGGAGTACCATCTCCAATTTCTTTAACAAGATTAATAGCAGCATCAGCATCACCGAATTTTATTACACCTGCGTCCATTGCAATGCCAATAGTTACCCCTATTTCTATTGTATCAAGGCCAATATCGTCTTCGAGGAAATCAAGCAGGGCAATTTTATCAAGGTTGTCAATTCCACAATGCCCACCGTGCGCCCAGACAGTTTCATATTCAGGCTGTTTGCTGATATAGTTCCCATGTTCATCATTATATATCCCAGAGCAACGAACTATACATCCTTTATGACATCCTTTAGGGGCTTTGCCTCCCCTTCTAGCTTCCAGTTCTGCAGCTTTTTCACCACTAATATTAGCGGCACCTTCATATACTCCGTCTTTAAAGTTATAAGAAGGATATGCACCTGCTTCATTAACAATATTAGTTAATACATTTGTTCCATAAGCAGGTAAAGCCTGGCCTGTTACAGCATGAGACATAAGCCCTTCTGTAAACAGTTTATTAGCCTGATTAAATTTTTCAGGATCTTTCGGTTGTCGAGAAGATATACCAGTATCATCAAGTATAATA
>JBFMGH010000199.1:0-2931 GCA_040752795.1 Cyanobacteriota bacterium | reverse complement strand
ATGGGCATTAAAGGTTTATTTCCAGTACAAAAACTGGCCGTTTGTCGTAAAATGGAGGTTGATAAAAACATCATTCAAGTTGCTTGATTTTTTGTTAAAGTGTCACCCAAGTGACGACTTATTACAACTAATAATATATATAAAGGTCCTTTGCTTGTAACTTTAACTATTTATTGAGTTTAGAGTAATACTTTAGTTTAACAATAATCAATAAACGCAATTTATTAATACAAATATTCAAAATATTTAATAATAACTCAATAATTTAGTGTGCTTAAATAACATTTACGTGAGGGTTAAATTATTAATTAATATTATTATATAAAGTTAATTAGACATTAATACTGAAGCATTTTAACTATAAATACTAACTCTTACCTAGCTGAAATGTAAATAAATATTACAGCTTTATTTTTTTTATAGCAACTTTTTATATTCAGACTTCTTATATAAGCAGAACAGAATCTTAAAAAAGTTTTCTTTTAATGTGAGGAGAGAGAGATACCAAGTTAAGTATACATAATGTATACTTTTTTTTTATTTGTTCAAAATTTCTATAAATGATTAAAATGACAATTTTCAAATCATATTATAGTTTAAAATCATATTATAGTTTGTATTAAGTGATTTAAAGGTTTTTAGATTGCATAAGTAGCATCAAAACAAAAATATTCCATAACAGCCTTTACTGTCATTCAAATTAGCAACTCATTACTATTCAAAGGTTTTTATTAATGATTAACTTTGATAAAAAACAACTTTCATTTATTCCTGACAAAATTGGGGTTTATTTAATGAAAGATTCCGATGAAACAATTATTTATATTGGAAAAGCTAAATCACTTAAGAATAGGGTTAAAAGCTATTTCCAAAATGAGAACCATTTGCCCAAAATTCAAATAATGATACCTCAAATAGCTAAAATAGACTTTATCACTACAGATAATGAAGTTGAAGCGTTAATATTAGAAGATACACTTGTCAAAAAACACAAACCCCGTTACAACACTTTACTCAAAGATGATAAAAAGTTCCCCTGGATAGAAATAACTGATGAGTATTATCCAAGGATTTTGATTACAAGGAAGCCATTGAGCAAAGGGCGAAGAGGTAATCATAAATATTTTGGCCCCTTTGCTAATGCAGGCGCACTTTATTCAACTCTGGATTTTTTAAAACAGGTGTTTCCCCTTAAACAGTGTAAAAAACCGGTATATAAAACCAAGCCCTGTATAAACTATCATATAAAAAGATGCCTTGGCCCATGTCAGAAACTTGTATCTTCTGATGAGTATAAGCAGGTTGTAAAACAGATTGAACTATTTCTAAATGGAAAACATCTCAAACTTTTAGATAAACTTAATATTTTAATGAAAAATTCCTCTGATAATCTTGAATTCGAAAAGGCTGCTAAATACAGAGATACAATTAAAGCTATTGAGAAAGTATCTGAAACACAGAAAATAGTATCTGATGATAATTCTATTGACCAGGACATATTTGCTTTTTCAAATGATGATATAAACATGGCAATAGTAATATTAAGAATAAGAGAAGGTAAACTAATCTATAAAGAGGCTTATGATATTATTATAGATAAGATTGACATTCCAGAAGAGCTTTTCTGGAAATTTTTAGAAAAATATTATCAAGCTATAGATGTCTCTCAAATCCCTAAAGAGATTATTTTACCCTGGATTTCTCATGACTATTTAATTATAGAGAGTTTATTACTAAACAAAATAAGGCAAAAAGTAAAATTAACATTACCTAAAAGTGGTAAAAAATATGAATTACTTCAAATGGCTGAACAAAATTCTCAAATAACTTTGAATACTATAAAGTTGAAAGCCTTAAAATCTATTCAAAATAAATGGAATGAAGTCGGAATCTTAATTCAAAATAAATTAAAATTAGAAAAATTTCCATCAAGGATTGAATGTTTTGATATATCTCATCTTAGTGGTAGCGACACTGTAGCAAGTATGATAGTCTTTGAAAAAGGGAATCCAAAGAAATCAGATTATAGAAAATATAAAATTAAATCCACAGAGGGAACTATTGATGACTTTGCAGCAATTAAAGAGGTCATTTTAAGAAGATATAAATATGTAAAGACGAAAAAGAAAGCATTACCAGATTTAATAATAATTGATGGAGGTAAAGGTCAGCTTTCTGCAGCATTAAAAGCATTTGATACATTAAATTATATTGATCCACCAGTTGTTTCATTAGCCAAAAAGTTTGAAGAAGTTTTTATTGCTGGAGAAAAAAAACCTGTTCTTTTTGAAAAAGACTCCCCAGAATTATACTTATTTCAACAAATCAGAGATGAAGCCCATAGATTTGCCATTTCTTTTCAAAGACAGCTTAGATCTAAAAGAATGATAAAATCTGACCTGGATAATTTAATTAGTGTTGGTAAAAAACGCAAAACGTTGCTTTTAAATCACTTTGGTTCCATAGAAAATATTTATAAGGCTACAATAGATGATTTAAGACAGGTAAACGGTATTAATAACAAACTTGCAGAATTTATTTATAACCAGCTGCATAATATCTCTAAATCAGATTAAAAATACATTTAACAATTACTTGAAATTTATCCTAATTACTCTCAGCAGTCTTTTAAATTTACTCTAATTTAATTTTAATTCTATAATAATTAATTATATGAATTTACAGGATGATAAAAATTAGTTGAATTAGTATAATAATATTATGTTAACTTCGTAATTAAAGGCTTAAGCTTTGGACTTAATAACAAAAATAGCTATAATTGCTCTGATATTAGATGTTTTACTAATTACAGGCTTGTTAGCGTGGGTGAGTCGCTTTGTTTATCTTGATATGATAGCTGAAAACTTTAATAATGAATTAAAAGTTAAATTAGACAAAAAAGATTTTAATAATTTAAAAGATGAATTTGAA
>JBFMGH010000198.1:0-2063 GCA_040752795.1 Cyanobacteriota bacterium | reverse complement strand
TAAAATTAGGGGGTTTAAAAAATTTGAAAGATATTTTATAGTATTCATAATCAACAAATGCCTCCTTATTCTACATTCGGATAAGGGGGCTATTTGTTGAGCATTTTTTTAATTTTTATATCTTTGATATTTTTTAAATTTGCTTATAAATTGGTATTGAATACCCTGGGGGGGTAGGGTAAAATATATTTAGATTTTAAAATATGTAGGAGATAAAAATAGTGAAACATGTTGTTATAGTTGGTGGTGTTGCAGGTGGTATGGCTACAGCAGCTAGATTGCGTAGATTATCTGAAGAAACCAATATTACTGTTGTTGAACGCACTGAATATATTTCATATGCTACTTGTGGTATGCCATATTATATAGAAGGAAAGATTAATGACAGAAGTCGTATGTTTGTTAAAACTCCTGAAGAGATGAGTAAATTATTTAGAGTAAATATTAAGACAAATACAGAAGCAATATCAATTGATCGAGATAATAAAAAACTTTGGGTAAGAGACCTTAAGCTTAATAAAGAATATTATATAGATTATGATAAACTTGTATTATCTACTGGTGCTGAGCCATATGTGCCTGATATAGAGGGTGTTGATATTAGCGAGGTTTATAAACTTAGAAATATCAGTGATATGGATAGAATAAAGTCTAATATCCTAGAATCTAAACCTAAAAAAGCAGTTATTGTTGGTGGAGGTTTTATAGGTATAGAAATGGCTGAGGCGCTCAGGTATCAGGGCCTTGAAGTGTCTCTGGTGGAGCTTGATAAGCAGGTTATGACACATTTTGATAGAGAAATGGCAACTTTTATTCATCAAAACTTAGTATTTAATGGAATTAAGTTGTTTTTAAATAATTCTGTAGAAAAATTTGAAAAAGATAATAATGAAATTAAAATCTTTTTAAAAAATGGAGAAGTTATTAATTCTGATATTGTTATATTATCCCTTGGTGTTAGGCCTGATACCAGCCTGGCTGAAAAGTCAAACCTTGAAACAGGTTTAAAAAAAGCAATTATAGTTAATGAAAAAATGCTTACAAGCGATCCTGATATATATGCTATAGGGGATGCAGTAGAGCTAAAAGATTATATATCACAGAATAAAACTCTTATGCCACTGGCAGGGATTGCTAATAGGCAGGGAAGAGTTGTCGCAGAAAATATTGCTGGTCTTGAAAAAATATTTAAAAAACCTCTTGGAACATCTATCTGTAAAGTTTTTGATATGACTATTGCAAGCACAGGTCTTAATGAAAAACAACTGAAAAAGTATGGTTATGATTATAATAAAGTATATTTACATCCTGCAAATCATGCTGGTTACTACCCAGACTCATTTCCTATGACAATAAAACTTTTATTTGAAAATAAAACGGGAAAAATATTAGGTGCGCAAATCATTGGAAATGATGGTGTAGATAAAAGAATTGATACAATATCTACCGCTATATATTCAAAATTAACGGTATACGATCTACAAGACATAGAATTTGCTTATGCTCCTCCTTATAATTCTGTTAAGGATCCTGTAAATATAGCAGGTAATATAGCTGTTAATATGTTAAACAATATATTAAGTTCAATAAATCCTGATGAATTAGATAATATCAATAAAGAAAATACAACAATAATAAATGTTAGCGAAAAAGAAGAACATGCCAATGCAAACATAGAAAACAGTATTTGTATTCCACTTATAGAATTAAGAGATAGTTTAAGTCAAATTGATAAGAACAAACTAATAATAACCTACTGTCAAATGGGCTTAAGGGGTTATATAGCCTATAGAATATTAAAAGAAAATGGTTTTAACGTAAAAAACCTTGTGGGTGGTTTCAAATTATATAAAGCATTTAAAGAGATGGATCTTCTGGATAATCACCAGCTTGGTATTCAAAATAAACTTGAAGAGCCATTTTGTAGCTCTCCCACAAAAGAAAGTGTTAAAATGATAACTAATCTCGAGCTGGATGCTTGCGGTTTACAGTGTCCGGGGCCCATTTTAAAATTAAAAGAAACACTTGGAAAAATGAATAATGAAGAAACCGTAAAAGTTATT
>JBFMGH010000197.1:0-10482 GCA_040752795.1 Cyanobacteriota bacterium | reverse complement strand
AAAAGGCCCGCAGAGCGGGCCTTTTGAGCCCTCGACAAAGATCTATTTCCGAAACTTTGTGAATAATCCGGGTTAAATAAATGAAACCTCAGTTAAATCAGAAGTTGTCAATTCATTTTTAATACTTATGTCTTTTTCTAGCAGCTTCAGATTTTCTTCTTTTCTTTACGCTTGGCTTTTCGTATCTTTCTCTTCTTCTAACTTCTGAAAGGATACCAGCTTTTTGAACTTTCTTTTTAAACTTTCTAAGCGCACTCTCAATATTTTCTTTCTCACCTAATATAACTACGGTCAAGTTAGGCCTAACCTCCCTTCAATTCTTGTAAAAAATCGTGCTCGGTGAGTACTGAGCACGAACACTTTGCAGCTTTAATATATTAGCACATTTATCATTTCATATCAATACTTTGATTAACCCGGGGGCCATTTCATTGATCTACCGCCTATTATATGTATGTGTAGATGATATACAGTCTGTCCACCTTCTTCACCTTTGTTGATAACAATTCTATAACCATTTTCCAGTTCCTGCTCTTTAGCTATTTGAGTAGCTACTTTCATTAATTTACCTAATAGTTCAACATCATCAACTTCATTAATAGAATCATAATGTGTTTTAGGAATTAATAAAATATGAACAGGAGCTTGTGGATTAATATCATTAAAAGCCAGAGCATAGTCATTTTCAAAGACTGGTTTAGATGGTATTTCTTTATTGACAATTTTGCAAAAGATACAATCTGACATGTTCTTCTTCCTTTGTTAAAAATCTAACTCCAATAGGTATTATACCAGAAGGTTTAAAGTAATAAATATTCAAGTTCCAGCCTTTTCCAATATTAAAAAAGGTTCTCATCTTTAAATATCATTGAACAAATACGTATAATATTTTCTAATCAACTGTTATATCTAGATTTCAGCTAACAAAAAGGGTAAATAGGTTTACATCTATATAAAATAGCCCTATACAATATTAAACTAAATTATAACCTCATATATAACTACTATATATAATTTTTACACTTAATTTTCCTAATAAAAACAGTAGCATAGAGTTTTTTGGTAAAATTTTTCTTAATACCCCCTTTAAAACCGTATGATTATATGATAAACTATATAATACTAGTTGATCAAAAGACTTCTAGAAATTTTGTACACAATTTTTCCTTGTTCATATATAGAAGGAGGTGTTTATACTTGATTGATTGCTGTAATACCAATGAACTTAAAACTGATGGAATTGAAACATTTCACATTACTGAAGAAGAAATAGAAGAAAGAATAGAAAAACTTTTAACATCAAGTACAATCTGTACTACACAAGTTATTAACATTAAAACCTAAATATTTATTTATAGGTTTGTCTTTTCAAACGCTTTATTAACTATTCATAATTATCTTTAAGCTTTTAAATAATTTTTTTTATTCAATAATTGTAAACGATGCTTAGTATTCTTAACTAAGCATCATTAATTTTTTACAATTTTAGTTGAAAGATAATTATCAATTAAACTGAAAAAATTATGAAAAATAAAAAGATCCTGGTAATTATAATAGCTTTATTAATAGTAATCTTAGCCAGTTGTAGCATTATTACTATTGGCACTATGATATTTTTAGGGCTATCAAATATCAGCTCTAATAACATAGCTTATAACAATCAACAAGATAGCAAGAATTCTATTTATACAAAGATGAATAGTGCCATTACACATTTTAAAAATAAAGATTATAAAAATTCTTTAGATATTATCAACAATATAATCAAGTCTAATCCTGGTTTAACAGAAGCATATATCTTAAAAAGTGCTATTTTAATAAAGTTACAAGATTATAATAATGCATCTGATAATATAAATAAAGTTCTGGATATTGAACCTTTAAATAATAAAGCTTATTATTATCTTGGAATCATTAATTATAATACTAAAAATTATTCATTAGCAGAAAAAAACTTTATAAAAGCATTAGAAATATCTCCTAATTCTGTTAAGTTTGAACTCTTATTAGCAAAAAGCCTTCTAAAACAATTAAAATTTGATGCTGCAACCAAAATATACCTTGATTTACTTAACTATACCCCCAACAATACTGAAATATTTGAATCTTTAGGGCACATATACTACCTAAAGTCTGATTATAATAAGTCTTTACTAAGTTATCAGAAAGCCATAAAAATCAATTCAAACTTAATATCTGCATATAATGGTGCCTCTAATTCTCTTAATGCTATGGGAAACAATTATGAAGCTTTATCTTATCTTGAAAATGCATTGAAAATAAAACCAGATAACACAACAACATTATTTAATATAGCTTTAACATATAATAATATGAATAATAAAACTAAGGCTATATATTATTTAAAAGAGGTTCTGGATATTAATAATAATCATGTTGAAGCATATGTTGCATTAGGTAATATTTATGATGAAGAAAAAGACTTTTTTAATGCTTTTGCATATTATAATAAGGCTTTAAATATAGATAAAAATAATATTCAAGCATTAAATAATATAGGTTTAATATTATTGCAAAAAAAACAAACCGATGAAGCTTTTAATTATTTCAATAAAGTTATACTTTTAGATCCTGACAATAAATTTGCACATTATAATCAGGGTATTTATTATTTAGAAAAATCTGATTTTGATAATGCCAGAAAGGAATATACTTATTTAATTAATCAGGATAATAAACTGGCTGAAGAATTAAAATTAGAAATAGATTCAAAAACCTTTAATTTTTAATTAACTCAAATATTAATCTAACCCGATTAATCTTGAATTTGTTACATTTACGTAAGTGTCTATGTCAATAATTTTTTTAAATTGTTTAACTTGCTTCTAATAACATATTTTAAAAATACTGAATTTACACACTTCAGATGATAGTTCTCAGAAAAACACTCCCTACAGCTTCCTCGCTGATTCCTGATTTGTGAATAATCCGGATCAAGTTATTATTTTTCCTTACGTTTAAGAATTTCAAACAGATTCTCATACGCTATAGTGTATTTAGGATTTATCTCAAGTGTTTTTTCATAATATTCTATTGCTTTATCAATATTACCAATATTTTCATAAGCTACACCAAGATTATTTAAAGCAGGTACATTATCAGGTTCAATTTCTATTACTTTTAAATATGACTCAATAGCTTGATCGATTTCTCCAATTTTAGAATGAACTACACCAAGATTATAATAAGCAATAGAATAACCAGGATCTTTATCAACTGCTTTGTAATAAAATTCTATGGCATCATTTACTTTACCTATTTTGAACAGAGCATAACCAATGTTATTAAATGATTCCGCATTATTTGAAGCTATTACCTTTGCTTTTTCTATATTGTATGTAGATTGTGAATAATTACCTAATTTATATAACATTAATGACAGGCTTAAATATGCTGCAAGTGTTGGCTTTACTTTTATTGATTCAGTATAAGCTGTTGCAGCATTACTAATTTCTCCCATTAATTCATATGCCAGGCCAATATTATAATAAGAGGGATAATATTTATTATCTAGGTTAATAGATTTATTGAAATATTCTATTGCATCAACATACTGGGATTTTTTATATAACTCTACACCAATATTAAAGTATGATTCAGGACCTTCTTTTTCATCTTCATGTAACATTCTATAGGTATTTAAAATATCTTCAACTGTTAATTCAGTTCTTTCCCACTTATCAGATGCAAGAAGATCAAAATCGGTTAACTTAAAAACCTGATCAAAAGATTTACGGGAATCTTCTAAAAAGGCTACCCCTAATACTTCACTGCTACCTTTTCGATTCTTTGATGATAGTTCAAGTGCTTTCATATACATTTCTATTGAAGTACTTACCATTCCTTTGTTTTTGAATACTACACTCAAATTTAAGTATGCAGGAACATAACTATCATCAAAGTTTATAGCTTTTTCAAACTTCTCCTGGGCTTTATCAATTTTATCCAGTTTTAATAAACAAACTCCAAGATTATTAAATGATCTTGCAAATATAGGATCAAGTTCTATAGAACTTACAAAAGCTTCTATAGCTAAATCGATCATATTACATTTAACGTAAGCAACTCCTAAATTTACGAAAATGTCTGGATCTGAGTCATCGAGTTCTATAGATTTTCTAAATGAATCAATTGAAGCCTCTAACTCGCCTTTCTCAAATAATTTAAGACCCTCATTATAGTAGTGAATTGCTTTTTGAAAGTCATGCATTTGATTAATCACTTAATAAACTTTCATTTTTTCGATTGATCATATTATATTACAAGATTAAGAATAATAAATATTTTAAAATTATAAATAATGACCAATACCTTGACAAGAAACTGATTAGATCGCATAATTTAAATGCACGAAGAGCATAGTGGCATAGTAGCTCAGTAGGTTAGAGCACGTGGCTCATACCCGCGAGGTCGTTGGTTCGATTCCAACCTATGCCACTTATTTTATTAATAAATATGCTAAAAAACAAAGTAAGAATTTTTTTACAAAAGTATAACTTACTGAACTCACATAACCATTTATTGGTAGCTTTTTCTGGTGGAATTGATTCCCTTTGCCTTATTCATTTATTATCAACTCTGTGCAAAGAAAATAATACTAATATTTCAGCAATACACATTAACCATCAATGGAGAGGACAGGAAAGTATTGATGATGAAAATTTTGTCAAAAATTTTTGCAGCGAAAACAATATTTTATTATTTATAGAAAAACTTAATGAAAATTTACCACATACTGAATCTGTTGCCCGGGAAGAAAGATATAAATTTTTCAATAAAGTTGCCAATGAAAACAATATTAATATTTTGATAACTGCTCATACTAAATCTGATCAGGTTGAAACTATTCTATACAGGTTTTTAAAAGGCACAGGCCCTTCGGGTTTAATTGGCATACCTGAATTCAGATCACAAATAAATGGCCCGGATATTTACAGGCCATTTATTGATATATGTCGTGAAGATATTGAAAAGTATGCTAAAATAAATAATCTTCAAGCAAGAATTGATAGTTCTAATTTCGATGAAACTTTTTTAAGAAACAAAATCCGTCATTCTCTTCTTAAAGAACTAAAAAGTTATAATAGTCAAATTGAAAGTGCTATATTAAGACTTTCTAAAATCTCTTATTATGACGATCAATTAATAAATCACTTAATCAAACCTGTTATTGAAGATATCTATATAGATGATCAAAGCATAGATACAAATAAATTTCTACATCTGCCCGAATTTATTAAACCCAGAATAATTATAAACCTGTTAAATAATAATAAAATCGAATATGATTATAAGTTGATAGAAAGACTTTTAAATGATATTAAAAACACTAAACTATCTCATTGCGGCAAAAAATATTCAATTATAAAAAATTTGTTACTACACATAACTCAAAAAAGCATAAAAATTATTAGCTACAAACCAGCTAATATGATAAAATCATCAGCAACAATAGTAATTCCTGGCATTACAGAGTTAGAAGAACTAAATATTAAGCTGAAAGTTTCTGAATATGACTCTAATAACACAAGTGAATTTTACTTTCCAGCTGATAAAAGTGAAAAAGCTTACGTTGATCTTTCTATCATTAAAACAGACCTAACTCTTAGAACAAGAAGGCCAGGAGATATTATTAACCCACTGGGTATGCTGGGACATATGAAATTAAAAAAATATTTGATTAATAACCATATTTCCCAGGATATTAAAGATACAATTCCATTAGTTACCCTAGATAACGAAGTTTTATGGCTGGCAGGAATCTGTATTAATGAAAAAATAAAGGTTATAAATATTCCAACACATGTTTTTGAGATTATAAGGGGTTAAAACAGTGCTAAAAACAAATATTCACCTTGAGAAGCCCAGAATTCTTTTTTCAGAAGAGCAAATACAAAAACGTATAAAAGAATTAGCTGAAGAAATTAACAGAGACTATAAAGACACAGACGAATTAATTGTTATTGGTGTTCTTAAAGGGGCTATAATATTCCTTACTGATTTAATAAGACATTTAGATATTCCTCTAAAGGTAGAATTTGTAAGACTGGCAAGTTATGGCAATGATACTAAATCATCAGGAAGAATTAAACCTGTTGACCTGACATTACCAAACCTTCAGGATAAAGATGTTTTAGTTATTGAAGATATTGTTGATACAGGCCTAACAGCAACATTTTTTATTGATTATCTTAAATATCACCATAAAACTAAAACCTTAAAACTTGCATCATTATTAGATAAACCGGTAGCCAGAACACATCCTATAAAAGTTGATTATCTTGGTTTTGAAGTTGAAAACAAATTTGTTGTAGGCTATGGCCTTGATTATGCAGGCTTTTGTAGAAATATACCTTATATAGGTTATTATCCACATAATGACGAAGAATAAAAATTTTATTGCTATTCATATAATACCAACAGGTATTGGAGCAAATATTGGTGGCTACGCAGGTGATGCAGGGCCAGCTAATCAATTAATAGCTTCTTCTGTTGATTTATTAATAGCCAACCCCAATATTGTCAATGCGGCTACATTACATAATATTCCACAGAATTTGCTTTACACAGAAGGATACACACTTGATAACTTTTGCAAAGGCAATATAGCCCTGAGGCCTAAAAGATCAAATAAAATAGGCGTTGTATTTGATAAATCTATTCCTGAGGAAGTTTTAAACATTAATATTAATGCAATCAATGCCTGTAAATCAATTTATGGCCTCGATATTATAGGTTACACTCGAACAAAAAAACACGTTGGTATTAGTTTTGGCCTGACCGATAACAACTTTTCTTCCGGCAATATTGATAATACAAATACGCTCTTAGAAGCTTCTGCATTTTTAATCGATAATGGAGCTGATGCCTTAGCAATAGTGTGTATGTTTAATGATTTAGATGATAATGATAACTATTCAAAGGGCCTGGGGGTTGACCCAGTTGGAGGTATTGAATCTATTATTTCACATTTAGTAAGTCAAACCTTTAATGTTCCATGTGCTCACGCACCTGCCTTTAGCTATAAAGAATGTATGCCATCTACAAATATTGTTGATCCCAGGGCTGCCTCAGAATATTTTTCACCTACATTTTTACCATGTGTTTTAGCCGGATTAAATAAAGCACCTCAAATAATAAATATAATCGAATCAAAACTCTCTGATATTCAGTTTGTTGATACAGACATTATTATAACCCCATCAGATTGCCTCGGATCTATTCCAGTTATTTGTGCTGTTGAAAAAAATATTCAAATATTATCAATAAAAGAAAATACTTCTGTTTTAGATGTAACAAAAGAAAAACTTAACATTACCGACAAAGTTCTTGAAGCCAGTAATTATTTAGAAGCATGTGGTTTTATCATGGCTTTAAAACAAGGTATTTCTCCGGCGACAATTTTAAGACCAATTCAAAAAACTATTGGAATTTGAATATCTAATTGAATAAAATTATTTTAGAAACTGTAATTTTGACCGATTTATTAATTAAATATGTTTATATTATTAATTATCATATCGTTGTTCCACCCAGAGTAAAGATAAAATGAAAAAGCTAGCTTATTTATTAAAATCTTTAGTATTCATTGTAGTACTTATCCTGCTTGCAGGAATGGCATTTATTCATAGAGACTTCTTATGGGAACAAACAAAAGTTGCCAGAGCTTTTTATTATGTCTGGCAGGGTGATGAAAGTATCAAAAAAAATAATTTTCAGGCTGCTATTGATAATTATAAAACCGCTTTAAAAATTTATCCGGAACATGCTAAAGCTCATTACAATCTGGGTAATATCTATTTCTGGTATGAAGTGTATACAGCTTCACCAGTTAAAAAACCTATTAAAACCTATCGCTATGATAAAGATTTAGACAAATTTGTATTACATGTTGAAGAACCAACAGGTGAAACTGACAAAGAAAATAATGCTGAAGCTGCTTATATGAAAGCTACAGAAGTTCAACCTAACTTCATTAACGCCTGGATTAATTTAGGACTTGTCAGGCTAAATCAATATAACCTGGAAGGTGCTATAAAATCTTTTATGAAAGCTATAAACGCTGACCCTACTATTGTTAAAATTCCATTCATATTTAATAATGAACAATCCATTAAATATAATCGGGCTGTTGCTTATTATAACCTTGCACTTGTTTATGATCAAATGGCTAGTTCAACTGATTATAATGATTTAAGAGTAAGTTACTTATTAGAAGCACTTCGATATTATCAAAAAGCTCTAAATATAAATAATGACAGTTTTAAAACAAACTTTAACCTGGCTTACACTAACCAGCAACTGGGAAGAAATACTTCTGCAATAGATTATTATTGTAAATCAATTAAGTTAGATCCTTTTAAATATCCAGCTCATTATAATTTAGGTATCTTATTAAGGAATCAAGAAAGGTATATAGGCTCTGCCGATGAGTTAAAAAAAGCAGCAATGCTTATTGACTCTGGCAAAGATATGGCTAAAGCTGAATATGTCTTCAGAATATTAAATGATGTCAGCTTAAGAGCTGCTGCCTATGAATTATCGAAGATAAAACATTTTCAAGAAACCTATTACGATATACCAAGCACTGGTATAATTGCAGAAGTTATTGGTAAACCTTTGCTTGAAAAACAAAAGAAACTGCAAATAGAACAGGATCAAAAAGAGGCAAAAGAAAATGAAGAAGTTTCATCTCAAATTGATCAGGTAACAAAATATTTTTCAAGCTGTGTTACAGACCCCGATTATTATGAAAAAGAAAAGGAAAAATACGAACTTAAACCTGACTGGATAGATGTTAGTAATACATATATAGATAAGATTACAGAAATCTCTGAAAATAAACCAGTACCTGAATAAAATTAATTATTTATAACTTTTAACTATATGCCTGCTAACGACCATTCTTTGTACTTCGTTAGTTCCTTCATAAATCTGGGTTATTTTAGCATCACGCATCATTCTTTCAACAGGAAATTCTTTGGTATATCCATAACCACCTAATATTTGAACGGCTTCAGTGGTTACATACATAGCAACATCTCCACCGTAGAATTTGCTTAATGATGCGAGTGCTGAACTATCTCTGGTGTTTGAATGAACTGATGATGCAGCTTTATAGACTAAAAGTCTGGCTGTTTCAATTTTAGTTAGCATATGGCCAAATTTTTGTCTTATTACTTCAAAATCACCAATCTTCTGATTAAATTGCTCCCGTTCCTGAGCATATTTAAGAGCATAATCAAAAGCACCCTGTGCTACACCAACACCCTGTGCACCAACACCAGGCCTTGAATGATCTAAAACATTCATTGCTATTTTCCAGCCTGAACCTTCTGAACCAATTAAGTTTTCTGCTGGCACTTCCATATCTTCAAAAATTATTTCTGCTGTTTCACTTCCTCTTATACCCAGTTTATGTTCATTTTTGCCAACAGAAAATCCAGGATAATCTTTTTCTACAATAAAACAGCTCAAACTTCTAAGTCCGGGTTTATTATCTGTCTTTGCAAACACTGTTATAATATCTGATATACCACCATGACTTATAAATATCTTACTTCCATTAAGGATATATTTATCACCATTCTTCTCTGCTTTGGTTCTAATGCCCATAAAATCACTGCCGGCACCAGCTTCAGTCAGACCAAATGCGCACAACTTTTCTCCTGATGTGATCTGAGTAATATATTTTTGTTTCTGTTCTTCTGAACCACCTAATAATATAGGTGAAGCACCCAGAGTATTAACATTACAAGCCAAACAACAAGACAAATCAACCCTTGCTAATTCTTCTACTAAAATACATTCTGTAACAGGATCAACTCCTCCACCGCCGTATTCCTCGGGAAATGGTAAAGCAACCAGACCATTTTCATTCATTTCCTTATAAATATCAAATGGAAACTTTGCTTCCTCATCTATTTGAGCTGCTCTAGGAGCAATAATTTTTTCTGCAAACTCTCTAACATACTTCTTAATTGAAACCTGTTCTTCAGTAAGCAGGAAGTTTGTATCTACATCACTTAATTGTCCTATTGTTGCTTGCACAGCCATAAATAACCCTCTATATGCTTAAGATATTATTTTCAATTACACATTTTAACAAGTTTGAGTTTAAGTATACCACAACAAGTTTAAAACACTATAGTTTCTATAATTTATAAAAAAAAACCCACCTTTCGGTGGGAATAAAACTACACTACTAAAGTAAACAAGGTTGATAAATGGAGGTTATATAGGTTTAATGATTTTTAATTATACTTATGATTTTGAATTTTGTATTTCTTATCAAAATATTTATTAAAAACACAACAATTCAAATTTTCAGACCTTCTTCAGTTTTAAGCTACCAGTGCATACTGTTTTAACAACAATGCATCCGGGCACTTTAAGCTAAGCAAAAGCTTTGCAGTTGAATTAAGTTGTATAAATGATTTATACTACAGTCTATGCGAAGGT
>JBFMGH010000196.1:0-3139 GCA_040752795.1 Cyanobacteriota bacterium | reverse complement strand
TAAAGGGTTCGGGTGTTATGCCCGCCGAAGGCGGGCATAACACCCTCATGATTTCCAGTTATGTCTCATAATTTCATGCGTTTACTATAAATATTTAAAGTGTGTTAAATGCATAAATCTTTAACTTAAGTCATTACTTGAGCCTTGAGAGTTTGTAACAAATTTACGAATTAACCGGGTTAATATTATTTTTTCTCTAATAATTTAAGTTTTTGCTCAGCAGCACTTTTAATTTGTTTGGCTATATTAATATTCGGAAATATTTCCAGCACTTTATTAAGGTTATCTATTGCTGATTGATATTTGCCTATTTCGTAATAAGATCTTCCTAAAAGAATATAAGCTTCTATATAGTCAGGATTTATTTCTATAGCCTTGTTTAATTCCTCTATAGCTTTATCATAATCTCCTATTGCATAATAGGCTTGTGCTACATCAATAAAAATACAGGGATCACCGTATCTGAGGGTAATAACTTTCTTGAAATTTTCATAAGCAAGTTCATTTTCTTCAATAGTTGTATATATACAACCAAGTTCACAATAGCCTTCAACAAATTCAGGATCCAATTCAACAGCTTTTTTAAAACAATTTATTGCCATATCATATTCTTCATAGATATGATAATAAATAGTTCCCAGCCTATAAAATGCTTCAGAAAAGTCTGCTTTAATAGAAATAGCTTTTTTAAATGCTTCAATAGCACTTGAAAAATCTTCGGTTTTATATAAAGTTAAACCTATGTTATAATATGCTCCAGCTTTTTCAGGTTCTAATTTGATTGCCTGCCTGAAATTAATTAGGGCTTCTTCAAAGTTACCAAGCTTTAAATGCTGTCTTCCAGATTTTATATATTTTTCATAAGCATTTTCCATTGAATAGATCCATAAATATCATTATGCATAATTAATTATAATCATTCTAAAGATAAATTTTACCCTAAAAACATTCTGGTGAAAAAACCCTGAAGTTTTATTAATTTTGAACTACTTATACTATTCCACATAAATAATGAATCTATCCTGACAGAACGCAATAGTGTGTTTTTGCCTGCAGTGCAGGCAAAAACACCTTGCCATTATAATCTAAAATCTATAAATTACTTTCAATGATCAGTATAAATAATTTAAAGTCCACAACATTTTTTAGTTGTTGAAACTTTTATTCCTTTTGTATTTAGATTAATTAATGAACAACTTTTTATCACATTGATGATCTGGCCTGATATCTTTAATTCTTTGAATTATTTTATCTTCTAATGATTTTAGTACGTCTATGCCAATGTTTGCTTCCCAGTTTTTAATATCTTGAAGCAATTCTTTATCAGTTATAATATTTGGTGCCGGATATGCAGAATTTGAATTCTCTCTTATTGCCTGAGTATGTTTAACAAATTCAAGATATTTCTTTGAATATTCAAGAATAAAGCCTTTATAAAAGTCTACAATCTCGTCTGATGTTTGAGAAGCTGAATCAAGTATCAATTTAATATCTGAATCAGCTTTTTCTTTCCATTCACCACTAGTTTTGTCTATGCCCGAAACTATTTTACCTGTAGATTTACCCATTCCCCAGTTTTTTACAGCACTTTTAGCTAGTTCATATGTTTTAATCTGGTCACCTTCGGGGCCATTTGTATTTAGTCCACCAAATAGAGCCTCGCTTGGTGCTGCAGCATAATTTGAAACCATTTCGGCAAAATTATACTCAAATGAACTAAATGGGTTTTTATAATTATACAAAACCTCTAGTGATGCAGAATAATCATTTCGCGGATCCAGATTAATGCAATTTAGAAGACCTGAATGTCCCCATTTTATATTATGTTCTTTTTCCAGCCTATCAGCTACCCTGTTCATAACAACTCTGGCTAAAGCATGCCCTATTTCGTGAGCTATGCTTACTCTGATAAATTCATGATTATTCACAATTGGTTTGATATTTCCATCACGCTCATCAAGAAATGCTGCTAACACAGCGGGAAGTGTTATCGCCGTATTATTTGCCTTAGCATATTCTGACGCTATTTCAAGTATTCTTTCTAATTTTCCAGGATAATAACCACCAGTACAATGAGCTAACCTATCGATAATTTCGTTTTCTGCTCCTTTTTGAATATTAAATTTTCTTCTCTTCATTATTGAATTAAGAACTTCTATGCGTTCATCTTTATTTGCTGGTTTATATATATTGACAATAGTTTTAAATTTACTGAATGCAGCTGTATCTAATGATGTAGAGTTGCTTGATGTGGCTATAACAAATATTCTGTTATTGTTGTCTTTTTCAATTTTCTCCAATTCAGTCATAAACATAGAAAATATTTGATATAGGTTTAATGTTGGCTCGGAAGCTGTAAGTTTATACCTGATTGGTAATAATCCGTCAATGTTATCAATTAAAATTACTGCCGTTTTATTAGGGTTTTTTTCTGCTTCTTTTTTAGCAAACCAGAATAAATTGGCTAATCTCTCAGCTCCGTTTCCATTATAATCACCTCTAGCTTCTCTGGAATTATCAATTCCAAATTCTCCTCCACTTGCTTGTATAACAGGAATGCTATGTTGTTTTAGTTCATTAGCAAGTGCTTTAATTAGTGCAGATTTTCCACTTCCGCTATCACCTTGAATTATATAAGTTTGATTAACCTGACCGACTGGCTGATTCGAAAGAATATCTTCTTTTAGTTTCAATAAACTTGCTTTAGGATGCTTCAACCCTCCTATATCTTCAAATTTATAATTCTGTGAATCTATAACAGGAAATTCTATCTTTCCCTGGCCAAGAAATGGTATGAAATTAGCCCTTAAATGGTTAGGACTGATAGGTAAATAGGCTACATTACCAGAAGACAAAACCTGTTTTTCCTGGCTTTTGTTAACTTGTTTATTATTAATATAAGCATTAAAGCTTATTAGACTTGCTTGATTAATATTCAAAGATTATTCCTGAATTGGAGAAAATTCTGCATTCAAAAGTATTAAGTTGCCTGAAAAACTAATTTGACAAATTATTACTGTATTTTAAGTAATATTTTACATAATTTATCAAAAAGAATTATCTTTTCTATCTCTTGAATTTTAAAATAGTTTATTAATACGTAAGAATTTATTAACTTTATGGTTATAACAATTGACTA
>JBFMGH010000195.1:1311-7300 GCA_040752795.1 Cyanobacteriota bacterium | reverse complement strand
TTCTCTTATCAAGAAAGTATTTCAGAGGTATCTATGTATAAACTCTATGATAATGTCATCTTTGGGATTCAGGATTTTGATTTATCCCTATTGAAAGAGCTTTTCACTATGAGTTAAATTTCAGTATAATCTGGAATCTATAGATTACTTTCATGGATCAATATAGTTCATACATAAGTCTTTTATGACAACGATCTTGATTATTCAATAATTGAATAGTAAACTTATCTTATGGGAGTTTTTTATGGAAACTTTAAAAAAATTCGGAATAAATGTTAAAAAAGACGGAATTGAAAATGCCGCTATTTATTCTGTTGCCTGTGTTTTTTCACTTTTAGAACGACAGATTATTGAATATTTAAAACCCTATAACCTCAGTCCATCTCAGTTTAATGCTTTGATGATTATAAAACATGTCGGCAAAGATAAAGGTTTAAGCCAGATTGAAATCGGAGATAAACTTATTGTTAGCGCATCTAATATGACAAGACTCTTAGATAAACTTACTAAAGAAGGGTTTGTTGAACGTTATGCTCAACAACACGACAGAAGAGTTAATCTTATAAAAATAACTGAAAAAGGCTCAAAACTTTTAGATAATGTCTGGCCAGGATATCTTGAAAATATTAAACATCTGACTTGTGATTTAGACAAAAATGAACTACTTGAAATAACTACATTAATGGTCCGATGGTTTGACGCTCTGGATAAACAATAAATATAGCAATTATTAATACAATCATTTTATAAAGATTTAAGAAAAAAAATTATAGGTCTTTCCGGAAAGCTATCTATTTATTACATTCTAGTATTATTAGACACTGAATTTATATTTATAATCGACTAATATTAAGAATGATCTAAAAAAGCCCACTGATTCCTAATTTGTGTACTCTGGGTTATACAAAAAAAGTCTTATTAATGTAAAAAAAAATTAAGTTAGTTGCATGATTAATGATTGACAATTCAACTATTGAATGCTAAACTATTTATTAGTAGACGAAAGAATTTTTAATACCCAGATAGTTGCATATTCAATAATTGATAAGTAAAGCATTTAGGAGGTAATATAATGAGCCAATTAGTTAAAATCAAAAATAATGAATTCAGTTTCTTTTTTGCATTAACCCTATTAATATTATCACTTTCTTCATTCTCATATTTTTTGTTGATTTTTTTTGAATCAGGTTCAATGTTATTAAAAGCTATTACATTAAGCACATTTGCAGCTTCAACAGGTATCTTTTTCATAAACAAAAATCTCTTACATCAGTTGTTAAGGCCTGTAGCAACATTTTTACTCACTACCTTCTGGCAAATAGAAGTAGAAGGGGCTGAAAACATTCCAGAGAAAGGTAGTGTTTTATTAGCTGGCAACCATACTGGTTTAGTCGATGCTCTTATAGTCAGTGTTGCTTGTAAAAGACCGGTAAATTTCATTATGACTAATGAAGTATTCAGCTGGCCATTTGCTGGTAAATTAGTTGGCCTTTTCAATGTTATACCAGTTGTTGGTGGTAGAGGTATGGATGCTCTTGGTAAAGGTATTGATAAACTTAACGAAGATAAAGTTCTATGTATATTTCCTGAAGGCAGATGCACTGAAGATGGCAAACTTAACAGATTTCATAGAGGTGTTGCCAGAATTCAGACCAGAAGTAATGCACCATTAGTTCCTTTTGCAATATTAGGTGGTATGGATGCCTGGAAAATTGGTTCAATGCCAAAACCTGCTAAAATTAAAATTCAAATAGGCTTACCAATGAACTGTTCCGATTTAAAAGAGAAAGAAATTACTGATCAACTTAAAGATAGAGTTCAATTTATGCTTGAATCACTTGAAAGAGTAAAAAGACATGCTGAAAATAAAGTTTATCAAAATAAAGTCTTATCAGTAATGGAAGAAAAAACTGATACTAATGCTACAAATAAAGCCTTATCAATCAAAGAAAATGATCAGTGGAAAGATTTATCATATTCAGAATTATCTCAAAATGCCAGAAATTTCGCTGATTATCTTATTGAATCAGGCATTAGAAAAGGTGAAAGAATTGCAATTCTTTCAGAATCAAGGCCAGAATGGGGCATTGCTTTCTTTGCTGCAATCAGGTCAGGTGCAACAATAGTTCCTCTTGATGTTAAATTAACCGGAACCGAGCTTAATTCTATTCTTTCAGATTCAAAACCTTCTATTATATGTGTATCTAATAAATATTTATCTGAAGCAAAGATTTTAAAAAATAATATTTCAAGCATTAAAAAGATTTACATTATCGAAGATAAAAGTCAGGATGAAGAAATAGCATCTATTAATAATTTAAAAGGGCATAAAGTTGCAGTTAACAAAAACAGAAGCTTAGATGAAACAGCATTAATCGTATACACTTCAGGCACCACCGGAAACCCAAAAGGCGTAATGATAACATTTGACAACATAATAACCCAGCTAAGAGAATTAGAAACAATGTTCCCTCTAACAGCAGCTGACAGATATTTATCAGTATTGCCTTTAAATCACCTTTTAGAACTTACATGCGGCTTTCTCGGAGTTTTATTTACTGGCGGTAATGTTATTTATTCTAACAAGCTAAGCCCTAAAGCAGTTACCAAAACAATGCAGGAAAAACAAGTTACTTATATGGTCGCTGTTCCACTATTTTTAAAGATGTTAAAAAACAGTGTCGAAAAACAAATAAATAAACAAAATAAAATTCATCAGCATATTTATAAGATTAGTTACCAGCTTGCAAAATACATTCCTTCTAAATTATTTAAAAAAGCTGTTTTCAGCGATATTCACAAAGAATTTGGCGGTAAATTAAAAGGTTTTATAAGCGGTGGTGCCCCATTAGATCACGAAACAGCTGAATTTTTTGACAGAATTGGCTTACCTGTTTATCAAGGATATGGTTTGACAGAAACGAGTCCTATTATTTCTTCAAATAGCCCAATTAATAACCGTATGGGTTCCGTAGGCAAAGTTATCAGCACATTAGAACTACAATTTTCTACTGAAGGTGAAATTCTGGTAAAAGGCCCAAGCATTATGAAAGGTTACTTTAACAGAGAAGATCTAACTGAAGAAGTTATTGATTCAGAAGGCTGGTTCCACACTGGTGATATTGGAGAACTTGACAATGACGGTTATCTATATATTACAGGCAGAATTAAAAACCTTATCGTACTGGGTGGCGGCAAAAAGATATTTCCTGAAGAAGTTGAAACAGTTTTATCTAAAAGCTCAAACATTAAAGAATTATGTGTAGTTGGTTCAAAAATTAATTCTGGTAATAAAGAAGGTACTGAACAGGTTTGTGCAATTGTTGTACCATCTGAAGAATTAATTTTTCAATATAGAGATAAACAAGAAGAGATTGAAAAACATATCAACGCAGAAATAAACACTTTAAGTCAGAATTTAGCCCAATACAAACGTCCTACCAGAATTATAGTAAATTTAAATGAACTACCAAAAACTGCTACAAGAAAAATTAAACGCAAACAGGTTCAACAATGGTTAGAATGTCAGATTAATCCAACCGAAGTTGCCTAGAAAATCTTACGTCTGCTCAGTTATTACCTCTATAGCCTTCTATTAAGAAGGCTTTTTATTTAGTCACTGCAGCCCCCACTATCATCACTACCAGAATCAGACCCGATATCACTATCTGTATCACTATCTCCATCTTTATCATGATCACCTGGGTCACCATCTAATTTCTTTTTATAATCTTCTTCAGAATCAGGTCTGGTATCCTGATAACCTCTATTATCATCATAATGTTCCATTGCAGACACACCAGAAGATTTTTTAAACACTTTCTTTTTACGTGAAAGATTAAATATAAGTATTGCAACTATAATTATTATTATTAAAAATAATATCAGACAGCAACTTCCTAAACAGGTAAAACCTAGAAGCCCTTCTACCAATTTATTATCCATACAATACCTCTAACGTATAATTGGCTTCAAGTTATTCTAACTCTAAATTAAAGCTGTGTAAAATGTCATCTATCTTGTTTATGTAGCACATTGATATTCAGTTGTTTTTACTCATTTACCTGTAGCCTTCTCTGAAAAACCCTGTAGTTATTTTTTGTTTATATATTCTATAAACTCTTCACAATAATCTGTATAAGGTCTCAGACATTCATAGTTTCTTGAAAACCTTAGTTCAGGATTTATGGATTTAATAAGTTGATCTGTTGGCCTTTCATAAATCAGTCTACACATTTCTCTGGTATCTATATCAAGAATTTTGCAGGCCTCAAGAGATGGACAAAAGTTTTTTGAATGGAAAAGAATTTTTTTATCTGTTCTATCAACAACAGGTGCTTCATTTTCATCAATTTCTAATTTAAGACATAATAATTTATATGCTTTTTCAAGATCATCACCTTTTATATTATCAATCTGCTCTTTATTTTGCTTAACCCAGTCAAGTCTTTTATTTAATAATTCTTTTTCAGATATTTCCCAATCATTTTTATTACTACACCTATACATTTTAACCAGATGTCTTACTTCTTCTTTGTATAAGTTAATGCATTTTTCTTTTAATACTCCTTCAATAATTTCAACATTTGCAAAAGATGCCTTATTGACAATATCTCTAAATGAAATGTTTACCATATTTCTGCCAAGACTTAAAGACTCCGTTATAGAGGTACTATATATAACCTTAGATATTTTAGACCATATAATTGCTCCAGAACACATTGGGCATGGCTCATGTGTTGAAATAATAATACACTCTGATAAATCTTTGCCAAAATACTTAGAAGCCTCTTTAATTGCTTTTAACTCAGCATGTGCCGTCGAATCATTATCAGTATTATCAGTATCATGAGTTCTTGCAACAATATTATTATTGCTAACAATTACACAACCAAATCCTTTATTTCCTTCTTTTAAAGATTGCTTTGCTTCTTCAAAAGCTATTTCCATAAATTGTTCATAATCCATAAGAATAACTGCATCCTATATTACTGATATAATTTTTTAATAACGCTCGGGCTTAAAAGGCCCGCTAAGCGGGCCTTTTAAGCCCGACTCTATCTCTCTATCACCTTAGTTCTTTTGAGAATTTATACACTTATACACAAGTCTTATATTACTAATCTGAACTAGTATAATATAATATAAGATTGTTATTGATTATAAAAGTATTATAATATGAAAAAAGCAGTAAATATTTTATGGTCATCACTTGTATTGTGCTTATTATTATTTATTTGCGCAATACTTATAAATTCAATCTTAATAAATGCTACAGTCTCCAGAGATATAACAATTATCAAAAACACACCCTTTACTAAATCAACAAACTTTAAAGCAGGACAATTGATCAAATTAAAGCTTATTCCTGATAAATCAAAACTTATCAATTGTGTAAATGATCAAAAATGCTTATTCTATCAGTCGAATTACTATATATACTTTCAATCTGATTACAGATCAGGCATTTCAATCGAGAAAAGACCCCTGAAAAAAGATTCTAAACCCGGCTACCTTAGCTTAATAGACCCGAAAAACAACCAGAAATACACCATCTTAACTAATAAACCTGAACCTGAAATATTTATTAAAAATGAAAAAACCTTTATTCTCAATAAAAGTGGAACTCACAAAGAGTATGTTCCTACCGACAAAACATTTTTTGAAGCCCTGGATAAAACAATAGAAGAAAAACTTATCCTTCCTGAAGATGAGGTTATTGTTATAGGCAGAATAAGTAAAATTGATAAACATAATAGATTTTTAAAACTTAAACTGGCCTCTAATCAAAAAAATCACGGCAACCTGTTAATATTGGGCGACAGTTTAAATTCATTTCTCAATAAAAAATTCTCACTGTTTGTTGTCTCAACTTATGATATTAAAGAAACAGAAAAAAGAATCACTCAATTAATAGGCTTAAATAACATAATTACTGGTGTTATATTGCTAATAGTAATTGCTGGTATAGCTTATACACTACTGGCAA
>JBFMGH010000195.1:0-1301 GCA_040752795.1 Cyanobacteriota bacterium | reverse complement strand
GGCTGCAAAAGTACCTTCTGTCTGATACCTGACTGCATTAAATAAATTTTGCAACAATATAGATCTGGCTGAGCCTTCTCTTTTACCCCATACTACATGTGTTTTATGAGGTATAAATGTTTCTAGAAGTACTTTATTGGCTGAAATAGAACTTATTTTAATACTAATTTTACCATTCTGAAACTTCTTAAGATTTATATTAGTATCATTTGCAGTGGTATTATAATTATGAGTTAACTTTTTGTTAAACAGCAAGTCTGATAAAGAAGATATAAAACTTTGCGGTTTCCACTTTAAGGCTCTATTAAATGTTAACCCGGCTATATTTTGAATAAGTTCAAATTCATTATCTGAAATATTATCAACATTAACATTTCCAGGAAGCGGTAAAGGCCTTCTATCGAAAGAAGTTCCTGGTTTCTGATAATCAATTTTAATACCATTGGAAATATTTTTCTTATTGCTGGTAAATGTCATAAAGGTTTTATTCTCCAAAAACCCTGGTTTCCTGCCGGAATTACTTCTGAGCCATATTACAATAATAAAGCTTTAAAGCAAATCAGCTAACCTTTATTAATATGATATTTAAGATAATGATATTGTGTAATTATAGTAGGAAACCTTCGGTCCTCTCCAAAGTCTATTGTTATTATATAAGATATTATAAAATTTATCTTGAGTGGCTGTACGTAATTATATTAAGTAAAAACACGTATTTATGCATTAATAATAATGCGCAAACAGGTATATTTTAAACAATTCGTATTCAATAAAAAGCTAGTGCCCTGAATGCTTTCGAAGCTATAAGAGGCGATATTTCCTATCATTCAAACAGATAGGCAGATAGAATATAATTACTGAGCCAATTTGAAATCATTGTTGATTTTGAAATGGTATTAATAAATATCTGCAAAAGTTAACTTTGCTTGCAATGGGTTAGAAAACCTGTTGCATTAACAATAAACACCTTAATTAGTTACTATAATCTAGAATCCATAAATTACTTTCAAGGATCAGTATATTTCCTGAGTTTTAAGTATATATTCACAACCTTTAAGCTATCAGGGCATTTTAGCAAATACCTGTTAAAAATATTATGGTTTTCCATAATATAAAATCATTGATAACCATTAGCAATTATGGGGGCAAAAATGTGTTTATATATACAGAAGAGATAAAAAATATTTAAAAAGTATATAGTTCACAAGAGAAAAGGAGACTACATTATGACAATTATCAATCAACACGTTAAATTAGGCGCATTAGCAGTAGCACACAACCCTGAAAAAATCATTTCCACC
>JBFMGH010000194.1:0-15353 GCA_040752795.1 Cyanobacteriota bacterium | reverse complement strand
TGTTTAAAGTATCAGTCATTTTTTTCCTTTAGAAAACTACTAATGCTTTAACTATGTAATTTTACAAAAAGTATCTATTAAAAACACTACTATATAAATATAATACTTCAACTTTTTATTTTAAAACAATTAATCATTAGGTAAATCCATATTCTTCAAATCATTAAGCATAAGATCATTTATTAGCAAATCAGAATCGGTTTCATCCAAAGCTTTTTCAAGAATTTTTGTTGTACTGGGTGGTGCTTCAATTACTTTTCCAATATAATAGCCAATTATGCCCGAAACAATAGCTCCTAAACCTGCAATTGATATAGCTTTAAAAACAGTATGAAATACAATAGTTTTTTCAATTAACAGAACATGAGAACCCAGCAATAAAAAAACTGCACTAGCTGAGAGGCCACAAATTTTTTTTCTTATAGTATATACCGGGCTAATAAGTTATCTCCCTATACTATTCCTCTTTGCCTTAATTCAAGTTGCCTTTTGAAGCACAATTGAATAACAGTGGATCTATCAGTATCTTCTATCTCGTGAAAACACAGGGCTGTAATATAGTTAAACCTGGCGAATTCATCAGGACTAAATTCTTTCTCAGAAATTTTTGTATTCAATTCACTTCTAACAACTTTGGCATTAGTAATAATTTCTTTCATAGGTAAACGAAGTATGATGCTTATAATAGTATCTGGCTGAAATTGAACAGGCCCAAATATTTTTATTCCTCCACCAGATACATCAATACTTGTTGTAGAATAATAGCCATCCTGATATACTTTTTCAGCTAAAATATTGGCTGTCAAGCAATCACTTTCAATTTCAGTTTCTGCTTTAAGGTTAATAACAGCAGGCAATTTCATATTAACCCTGACGTATTCTCTTCTTTGAACACGTCTATAAGTTTCAGGCAAACTTAACCACAAAGATGGTGGGGCTTTTTGTTTCCCAATAACACTTGTGTTAAAAGAATACACACATTTAGAATCGATAACCAAAACTTCAATTACAGCACCTACAGGTATATCTACTGGTTGAGATCTGTATTGTGGCTCTGCTATTAACATTGAAGAGCTATCATAATCCATTATTTGACTCAAGCAGGATTTTGTTATTATTTCATTTTCTTCTAATACTACCTGTACTTTTTGATTTAATTTAAGAAATTCCATTTTTATTTCTCGCCATTTAATTATTATACAGTGCCATATCCTGTCCTAAAGAGACAACTCCTACAGATTTAGCATTTGTAGACGGAGTAACTTCATTATATGACATAACTGTTAACTGTGGTAGTGTTCTTTCAATAAGTCTTCTAAATGGAAGCCTGATTATAGCGCTACAAAGAACAACCGGCTGAATACCCTGTGTTGCTAAAATATTTTCCACCTCGTGACTTAAACTTGTAATAATTTTTTGCACTGTAACAGGATCAACATTTAAGCTAAGCCCATCATCACTGAGTCCATCCAGAATAGCTTGCTCAACTTCAGGGGAAAGAGTTACAGCAGCAAGATCACCTTCTGGCGTTAAATTTTGTTTACAAATGCTTCTAGCCAGTGCGGCTCTGCACTGTTCTGTAAGATAATCCGGATTTTTTGATACCTGACTGTGAATAGATAAAGTTTCTAAAATTGTTTCAAGATCTCTTATAGAAATTCTTTCTCTTAAGAGGTTTTGTAATACCAGTTGAATTTCGCCTATAGACATATTATCAGATGTTAAATCTTCAACAAGAGCTTCAGATTTTTTCTTAACATTATCAATTAGTGCCTGAATATCTGCTCTTGAAATTATTTCTGCAGCATATTTTTTAACTATTTCTGTTAGATGAGTAGCTACAACAGCTGAAGGGCTAACAACTGTATAGCCTAAAGCTTCTGCTTGTTCTTTTGATGAACTATCTATCCATAGAGCTGGTAATCCAAATGCCGGTTCAACAGTTTTTATTCCTTTAATAGGTGACGGGTCGGGTGCCAGACCTGCATCCATAGCAAGCCATTTACCGGGTATAACTTCGCCAGCTTCAATTGGTATACCTTTAATTTTTATCTGATAAGAGTTGGGGCCTAGTTGAAGATTATCTCTTACTCTAACAGAAGGCAGAACGATACCAAGATCCAATGCAGTTTGTCTTCTTATTTGTGTAATTCTATCTAATAAATCGCCACCTTTATCCACATCAAGAAGTGCTACCAATCTATAACCTATTTCTAATTCTATAGATTCAACGGTTAATAGATCCATAACATTTTCAGGACCTTTTTTAGCCTTTTTCTTTTTGTTAGAAGTCTCTAAAGATACAGCTTCTTCTTTCTCTATTTTTTCTCTTTCAATATCTTTATATTTAAAATATGCAGCCAGACCAGCAACAATACCTATAACAACAAAAGGAATAAAAGGTAATCCTGGAATAATACTTAAGATAACCATTAAAACAGATACGAGTGTTAATACTCTCGGATTATCAAATAATTGTGAACCAATATCTTCGCTAAGACTTTTATCATCATTATTAGCACGAGTAACAACAATACCAGTTGCAGATGATATTACAAGAGCTGGCAATTGTGATACAAGGCCATCACCAACTGTAAGCAATGTATATGTTGATGCTGCTTCACCTGGGGCCATTCCCTGTTGCCATACACCTACTACTAAGCCCCCCACAATGTTAATAATAGTAATGATAATACCTGCTATAGCATCACCTTTAACAAATTTTGATGCACCATCCATTGTACCGTAAAAATCTGCTTCTCTTTCGATGGTTTTTCTTCTTTTCTTTGCGTCCTCTTCGGTTATCAAACCACTATTCAAATCAGCATCAATACTTAGTTGTTTACCCGGCATAGCATCCAAAGTGAACCTTGCTGCAACTTCAGATACACGAGTAGCACCGTTTGTAATAACTATAAAGTTGATAATAACTAGAATTATAAAAATCAGAACACCAACTACATAATTACCACCGACAACGAAATTACCAAATGCACTAATAACTTCACCAGCATCACCATATAGTAGAATCAACCTTGTAGAACTAACGTTTAACCCTAATCTGAATAAGGTTGCTACAAGTAATATCGTTGGAAATGTAGAAAATTGCAAGGGTTCTGCGGTATAGATAGCTACTAACATAATAGTTACAGCCAGAGCTATATTTATTGTTAATAAGATATCAAGCACTTGAGAAGGCAGAGGAATAAGCATCATTGCAACAATAATTACAATACCAATTGGTAGAATGATGTCACGGTTATTCATTAATTTTTTTAGATAGAACATCATTTAAGTTTTAACTTTCTTTTTTGCTTACGCTTATTCTTCTTATAAATATATGCAAGTACTTCAGCTACAGCTATAAATAGTTCTTCAGGTATAATCTGATTTACTTCAGCTAGTTTATATAAACTTCTTGCTAACAGTTTATTTTCAACAACAGGTACTCTATGCTCTCTAGCTTTTTCTTTAATTTTCTTAGCAATTAAATCAACGCCTTTGGCCACAACTATTGGTGCAGGGGCAATCTCAGGATCATATTTCAAAGCTACAGCAAAGTGTGTTGGGTTAGTTACAACTACATCAGCTTCAGGAACCCTTGTCATCATACGTCTTTGAGCCATTTGCATCTGAACAGTTTTAAATTTTCTTTTAATTTCAGGGTTACCTTCAGTATTTTTATGCTCATCCTTAATTTCCTGTTTTGTCATACGGATAGATTTTTCAAATTCATACTTCTGGTAAACATAGTCAAAAATTCCCAGTATTATTAAAATTATACAAACCTTCCAAGATAATGAAAAAATTATGTCAAATATTACGTGTAATGAAGAGGCGATATCAGCATTAGAAAGCCCCATAAGTTCCGGCCTTCGAGGGTAAATAGTCAAGAAGGCCATACCACCAATTATTACAACTTTCAGGATCCCTTTTATTAATTCCACCAGGCCTCTTAATGCAAATTTATTTTTAAATCCTGTAATTGGATTGATTTTCTTTAAATCCGGTTTAACTGGCTTGGTTGTAAAAAGAGGCCCAACTTGACCCAAATTACACATAACACCAACAAGCATTAAGGAGACTAAAAGTGGCGCCAGAAGTTTTACTACAACAAATATATAATGTGTAAGTAACGGTATAAAGTAAGCAACATTAACCTCTGAAATATCTAATGTAGAAAGATTTGATTCAACAATAGTTTTTAAACCCTGTACCATTCCAGAGCCTAATAAAGCAAATAACGCAAAGGCTATTGATAATAGAATACCAGAATTAAGGTCATTACTTCGCGATACCTGACCTTCTTCTCTGGCTTTCCTCCGTCGCCGTGGAGTTGCCTTTTCAGTTTTTTCACTTGCTGGATTAGACAACTATATCTCCTCTTTAAATAAATAACTTATAAAGTTGATAACATAAGTTCAAAAAGACATTATCAATAAATATTTTAGTCATTGGCATAAGCATAAGTATCAATGCTAATCCTATATATATTTTAAGTGGTAAGCCTACAACAAATATGTTCATTTGAGGCATTACTTTAGCCATAAAGCCTAAAGCTATTTCAGTTACAAAAAGGATACCTAGAACTGGTGCAATTAACATTAGAGCTATCATAAACATTTGAGAAGAAAGTATAACAATTTTTTCAGCTACCATAGGAAACTGCGGGAAATCGAATCCGGCCGGAACTGCCATATAGCTTGTTTGTACTGCTGCAAATAACCAGTGGTGACCATCTATAAAAAGAAATATTAATATGGCCAATATATAGTAAAACTGGCCAATAACAGGAACATGCAAATGGGTAACAGGGTCAACTACGTTTGCAATACTTAGCCCCATTAAGTGACTAATGTATTCACCGGCTAATTGAATTGAGGTAAACATTAACATAGCTACAAACCCAATTAATACACCTACCAATAGTTCCTTTGCTGCAGCTATAGCGAATACAGGTAAGTTATCTGGAATCGAACCGGTTGCCTGACTGAGTATTAATGGAAACATAATTACAGTCAACCCGAAAGATAATGCTATTTTAAGCTGATGAGGCATATGACCAGTTCCAAATATAGGTGCAACAAGTAACATACCTGTGTTGCGCGTCAGAACTAAAAAAAATAATAGAATTGATTCAACAGTTAATAGTTCCATTTAGTTTCCCTGATTTACATAAAGTTCTCCAGAGTATTATAAAGGTCATTAACAAAAGTCATAAATATACTCAGCATCCATGGTCCCAGAACGGATAAAGTTATTAAACTCATAATAATTTTGGGGACAAATGTTAAAGTTGCTTCTTGAATCTGTGTTACTGCCTGAAATAAACTAATTATAAGGCCCACCCCTAAGCTGACAATTAATACAGGCATAGATAAAGTAATAATAGTTATTAAAGTATCTTGTATTAACTCCAGAAATACTGCTTCTGACATAATAACCTTTCTTTATACCATAAAACCTGTAACAAGTGCTTTTGTTATTAAGTGCCATCCGTCAATAATAACAAATAACACTATTTTAAAAGGCAATGAAACAGTAACAGGAGGTAAAAATAACATACCCATAGATATCAGAATACTAGCAACAACAACATCAATAATTAAGAATGGTAAGAAAATAATAAATCCAATTTGAAAAGCTTTTTTAAGCTCACTAATAATAAATGAAGGAATAAGAACATAAGTTGGAACATCAGCTAATACTTTTGGTCTCTCAATTTTAGCCATTTTAACAAACAACGCCAGGTCTTTTTCATTGGTTTGTTTAAACATAAATGTTCTAAGAGGTTCCAGACCTTTTTTAATTGCTTCATCTTGAATTATTTCACCTTTAACATATGGTTGAATAGCATTAGTATTAATCTTGTCAAAAGTTGGAGCCATAATAAAAAAGGTTAGTATTAAAGAAAGACCAACAATAACCTGGTTAGGTGGCAATGATGGTGTCCCTATAGCCTGTCTAACCAAAGATAATACTATAATAATTCTTGTAAAAGATGTCATTAAAACCAAAATACTTGGTGCCAGAGTTAAAACTGTTAAAATTATTAAGATTTGTAACCCTTTTGTCAAATCGTCAGCTTTATCACTACTGCCAACTGAAACATTAAATGTTGGCAAAGATACCTGGGCACTGGCTTCTGGCACAAACAATAAAAATAATATGCCCAGCAAAAAAATTATTAAAAATATAAATCTAGTCTTCATCACCGAAATCCTGCACACTTTTTGTACTCTATCAAATACGATATACACTCCCTAAATTAATTATTTAAGATGTGCAGGGTTAAATCATCGACCAGTGGATTTATTTTATAGTCCAGTGGATTAGTCTTGTATTAGTTGCTGAAACTGATTGTAGTCTAAATCGGAATCAAAATTATTTGTAAGGATTTTTACACCCTTAGTAGAAATTTCTTTTTCGTAATAATCTCTTGCATATAAATCAAAGTTTTTAAAATGATTCAGTTTAGTACTTTTCATTAATGCTCTGGCTTTTTGTATAAATTGTGTCTTTGAAATCTTTTGTTCAGCTTTGGTAGCTAATAATACAACATTAGTCAGGCTACCAAGCTTATATCTTAAGTTACAGCTATACCTATAAAACTCATAAGCTCCATATAAAACAGGAAAACAATATAGTGTATTAAATATAGAAGAGTAGGTTTTATATTCCGATCTAAAGATAGCATTTATTTCTTCTGAAATATCCTCGGTTCCAAATAAGTTTACACCTATTACGCCATTGTTTTTAAGAATAGAATGCGCCTTTTGAATGAATTCCCAGGTCATAAATTTATACGGCATACCTTTAGACACAAATATATCAACTATTATAAAATCATATTTGTTTTTTGTATTGTAAACAAAATCAATTGCATCTTCACAATGAATATTAAAGTTACCATTTTCTGGAAGATCAAAATATTTATGAGCTAATTCAATAATTATAGGATCTATTTCAACCGCATCAATTAAGTTACAATCATATGTTTTTAGTATATCTAATAAAATAGAGCCAGAACCAAGACCTAAAACTAAAATATTTTGTATTTTTTCATTGATAACGTTAGCCAGATGATAATATCTAGTGTATGGCATACCACCTTTAAATCCGTTATAATTAATTATTCCACCCTGATAAGTATCTTCAAATAATAAAATCCTGCCCATATCTGTATTAAGAATAGTTATATTATTGTAAGAGCTCTTTGATTCAAAAACAATATTCTCTTTTTTTTCTATTTCTAACAGCTTTTTCTCATCTTTAGAATGAATAAAGCTATCATTTTCTAAGTATATTGATACTATCAACTAACTATCTCCTCAGATTCAAGTTTATACATATTAAAAAAACTTAATAAAAATATTAACTTAATCATATACACAATTGTTTTTTAAAAAATGTTATCAGTAAAAGGTTTTGATAATTTTAAAATCGCTAATAACCATGTCAGAAGAAGGTTTTTTTTAACAATTGTTCCCTAATATATAAAGAAGTATTTAACATGTGAATCCTTAAAAAGTTTTTGTGTTATTCTTTAGAAAACTTACATAATAAAAAGAAGAAATGTTTAAAATTTAGGAGTATAATCTAGATTATATAACCAAATAAATAATTAAGGCGTAGATAAATGAGAATTTAAATCTTGCTTATAGATTAAAAATTCAAAAGGCAATTTATCAAAGCGGAGGCTAAATAAAAACATGACTCAAACAACTGATATAATTCAGGATTCTACAGCCGGAGAGACACAAGCTTTCAAGAAAGAAGATTCTAATAGTTCCTCTAAATCTCCTGGTAAATTAAAGAGCATGGCCAGAAATGTTCGTAGACTTCATTATTTTGGCCATTTATTCAGTGGTATGAAACAGGTAGTTCATAGCAGATTCTTTTCCAGAAGACCCAGACCCATATCTTTATCACATATGGTAACTAATAGATGTAACTCCGATTGCCCATATTGTTTCTGGAAACATCATGTAAAGCAAGATGAGTTAAGCACTGAAGAGATCAAGCGTATTTATGCTGAAGCTAAAAAAGAAGGTTTCTTTACAAGCATCCTATGGGGCGGAGAACCACTGATAAGAGAAGATTTGCCAGAACTATGTCGTGCTTCTCAAGAAAATGGTATGTATACTAAAGTTGCTACCAATGGTTATTTTATTACTGAAAGACCTGATTTCTTAAAAAATACTGATTTAGTCTTTGTATCTTTAGATGCACCTGGTAAAGATCATGATGATTTAAGACGTACGCCTGGTTTATATGATAGAGCTGTTAGTGGTATAGAATATATAAGAAAGAATTATCCTAAGGTTCGTGTATATATTTGTCATTGTGTATCAACAGAAAGTGATGGCAACTTCAAGTTTGTTGCAGATTTAGCTACCGATCTGGATTGCTTACTTTACTTCGTTGTAAATAAAAGCAACCAGGATTTTGAAGACTGGCAGGGTAAAAACGAACTTAAAAAATATGAAAAGACTGATGAAAAATTATCTGAAGATTTTAAACTAATTAAAGATCTCAAGAGTCAGGGTTATCCAATTAAAAACTCAGATTATTTTATTGATTATTTAATTGAAAAGAAAAATTATTATAACTGCCACTGGCCTAAAATAACAATGGTCGTTTATTCTGATGGTAAAGTTTTAAGATGCTATGATAGAAAACCAATTGCTGACCTTAGAAAACAATCAATTGGTGAAATAATAAGATCTTCAGAATATAGATATGTTGCAGAGAATTCAGGCAATTGTAAATTAGCATGCGTTGGTAATTATTCAATAGATGGTTCAGGATTATGGAATCTTGAATGGCATGCTATTCAATCAATAGCTCAATTTGCCATTGTATAATTATATTTAACAAACCTGTTAGTGTTTTACCCTTTTTAATAATTCTTCGGGGTAAGTTTCAGTAACTAGTTTAATTTGTTCCTCATTAAGACCAGCACCTTTAGCAATCTTTTGAGCTAGCTCAAAAGTTATAAGGTCGTTACTGGTATGAGCATCTGAGTTTACCAACAATTTAGCTCCAGCCTTAATAGCAGTTTTTGCAATATAACCATTAGTAAGGCAATGGCCTTTTCTGGCTGATAGTTCTAAATAAACATCCTTCTCTGCGGCAAGTTTAGCTTGCTCAGGTGTTATAAATCCGGGATGAACAAGAATATCTATTAATCCTTTAGGTGCTTCTACTACGGCCTGGTTTATTTCTTCATTAAAAGGCTCAATGATTGAATCACCATGAACCAAAACCAGCTGTGCACCTAAATCCCTTGCTTTTTGAGCCACTGTTTCTATATCTTCCGGGTAGATATATGTTAGTTCAACACCCATCAATACTTCTAACTCATTAGAAGGGGTCATCTTTAAAAAGGTTTTAAAATTATATATTAATTCTTCCAGGTTTGATTCATCTGCATGGTCCGTTATACCTATTGCTTTATAATTCATCTGAACGGCTTTAGATATAACTTCACTGGGTAACATTACTCCATCACTATGAAATGTATGAATATGTAGATCTATTAGCTTTGACATTTTGTTAATCCCTTGAATATTGGTTTTAATTAATAATATCATCAAGTTTTAAAATTTAAAAACCACGGAACAATTTTTATTTGAAAATGTTATTGTTATTAAGAACCTAAACTAACTCAAACTATTATTGTGGTCTGAACATAACAGACCTATTTCTACCTTCTTTTTTAGCTAATAATAATGCTTCTTCAGCCATATTAATTTGCTCAAGTAGACTGGTCATTATATGAGATTCTTTTAATGAATAACCTATAGATACCGTAGTAATTAGCTCCCTGTTTTGAAACCTTATTTTATTCACTTCAATATTTTTACGAATCTTTTCAGCTAAAATTTCAGTGTTTTCAGTATTAGAGCCTGGTGAAATAACTAAAAACTTATTGCCAGTATATCTGCAAATTATATCAGTATTTCTACAAGAACCAGTTAGCAGTTTTGCAACTTTTTTAATTACTTCATCACCAGCTAATAAACCATATCTATTGTTAATTTTGCTAAAATTATCAATATCAATAAGCAAAAATGCTATATTTAAACCAGAAGCCTGAAATTCTTTTACAATGTTTTCAAGTTCATTATTGATAAAATGACGATTAAAAACCCCTGTTAATATATCATTATGCACATTTTCTTCAAGGGTTTTATTTAATTTTTCACTTGTTAAATAAAGTTTATTCATAATTTTTTTTGAGTCATTAAGTTTTTCTTTCAGGTTTTCATAAGCTTTTTCAACTCTTTCAATAGTTGAATTTCTTGTTATAATCTCTGCTGCACCAACCAAATTGCCATTTACATCAAACAATGGTACAACATTAATTTGAACAGGAATATATAATCCTTGTTTATCAGCCATATAAAGAGAAGCACTATAATTATTACCCTGATTTAATACTATATTTAATGGACAACTTTCTCCTAATAATTCTTCATCATTGTTATTAAAATGCCTAACTATATTATCATTGTATTTTTTATTTAGAACTTCATCTAATAAATAGCCCGTAAGAGTTTCAAGATAATTATTCCAAAATTTAATTTCGCTGTTTTGGTTAATTATTAAAATTCCCTCTTGCAAAAAATTAAATATTTCACAATTAATTTGTGTTTTGTGCTCAATTTCATTAATTTGCTGAATGATAATTGCCATTTCATACTCCATATAGATATAAAATTTAGCAAAACAAATAACCATTATAGTTATTTCTAATTTTTAAATTTATACTATTACAGATCAATGTTAGTATCAATCAAACATTTTTTATTATTTTTAATGTATTTTAATAGTTAAAATATTACTCAGCTATAAATTCTCAAACTTCTACGAGGGAGTGCAATATGAAAAAAAGTTTTATTATTCTGTTATGTATTTTATTTTATGCGACAATAATTCCTGAATCTTTTTCAGATTCACCAGTTACATCAACTGATTTTTATAAAGCCTATTTAAATCTTGATATTGTTAAAAAGGCCTCTCAACTTAATGCTCTTGATAGCGAACTAGCAGAATACCTTGATTCCGAAACAGTGCCAATAGACCGAAAAGCTGCTGTTATTAATGCCTTATCATGGGATAATGATAATAAAAACAATGCTGATATTTTTAAAAAATACCTGAATTTAGATAATAACTCAACAATAAAATCCACCAGCATAAATACTAAAAGAAAAGAAACAGGCATAAGTGCTACAGACTACTTTTGTATTGGCTATTTAACACTCATGAACGACTACTTTAAACCAGATAAATCTTTTCCTTTCTTTGAAAAAGCCAGTAAAGATCTCAATACCAGCTTCACTTTTGAAATTATTTACGCTATTGCAAAAGCACAAAAAGCTATGGACTCTGATTATAATAAAGTATGGCAAATAACTGAAAGCGTTTTAAACAATTCAACCTTAAAGAAAGATATGAAACCTGAAGCTGTAAATATTATTATTAACTATATGGAGCTTTATCAATAATGTTTAATAACAAAATATTAACATCTACAATTATATTAACACTTTTAACATTAACAATCACAGTAAATATTCAGCAAACAATTAGTTGCAGTTGCGCTTTACCTGAATCAGCAATAACCGCATTAAATAAATCTACTGTTGTCTTTAGTGGTAAAGCAATAAAAGTAAAATATATTGACCCTCAAACACAAGATAGCCCTGAACCCAGAATCATTGTAACCTTTAAAGTTGATCAGGTATGGAAAGGTAAGGTTGGAAAAACTTTTGAAATTCAAACTGTTTTTAACAAATGGACCTGTCGAGGATTCTTTTTTGCTGAAGGTAATGAATACCTTGTATTTAGTTATTTAAGAAAAAATGACCCCTCTGAATACCCCAATTTTGATAAAAAATATTCAAACATATATGATGTAAGCCTCTGTAGTGGAACTAACCTGTTATCACAATCAAAATCTTTTCTTGAAGAACTCGGTAAAGGTAAATCTCCATAAAGATAACCCTATTTTGATCAATAGACATGTTAAGGAGTAAAAAATGAAAAGTTATACCTTTGGATCAAACCCAAACGAACATGTAAAGTGGTTTATTATTATAATTGTTGTAGGTTCACTTGGCCTATTAATCGGCACACCACTATATAACGTATGGGTTAAAGAATTAAATGGCAAAGCACAATTTAAAGAAGCTGAATGGAACAGGCAAATATTAATCAAAGAGGCTGAAGCCAAACAAGAAGCTGCCAAAGCTTTGGCCCGGGCAGAAGTTGAAAGGGCCAAAGGTGTTGCTGAAGCTAATAAAATTATTGGCGAGTCATTAAAAAATAATGAGTCCTATTTAAGGTATTTATGGATTCAGGGACTTCAGGATGGTAGCAGTGAAGTTATTTATGTTCCGACAGAAGCCAATATGCCTATTTTAGAAGCTGCTAGATTTAATAAAGGTACTGGTACTTAAAACCTGTTCTTAAATATATGAAAGCGAGACTAATTATGGAAAGTATTTTTTTAAACTCTGATGACGGAATAAGAGTAGCAATTAATCACTATAATAGTGAATCAAAAGATTCCGTAATTATTATCTGCCCCGGCTGGTATATGTGTAAAGATGCCAATGCTTTTAAATCACTGGCTGAAGACCTGTTTAAATACATTGACATTATTTCAATGGATTTCAGGGGACATGGCAAAAGTTCTGGTTTTTTTACATTTTCAGCTAAAGAATACTTTGACCTAAAAGCTGTTTATGATTATGCTATAAAACATTATAAAAAAATTATTCTAATGGGCTTTTCTTTAGGTGGAGCTACCTCTATTATTTACGCTTCTAAATATAAAACCGTTCAGGGATTAGTCTTAGTAAGTGCTCCAGCAGATTTTAGTAAAATTGAAAATAGGATGTATAAAGTAGAGGCTTTCTGGCCTACTATTAAAAAGTTTGAACTATGGCGATCTTTAAGTATTCGACCCGGAAATATTCTTAAAAGTAAAATTAAACCAATAGATGTTATCAACGAAATACCAAGAATACCTAAGTTATTTATTGCTGGCAGCAAAGATCCTACTGTTTTTCCCTGGCATGCTCAAGAATTATTTAATAAAGCTGTTGAACCTAAATCTTTAGAAATATTTAAAGGTGGCTTTCATGCTGAAGATCTTTATTTAGATAATAAAGATAAATTTTTAACCCTTATAAAAGAAAAAATGATTAATATAATCTAACTTATTACATTTGAACTGAACCAAGATGTGAGAGAAATTGTGTCGGGTTTAAACCTTTATTATTCTTTAGTTAGTCAACCATTGCTCTACTAATCTTTTTAAATAATTCCTTTCTAAGATATTTTGCGATTTTAGACTCATCATCAATTAAGTTATTCTGCTCTCTCGGATCATCATTTAAATTATATAGCTCTTCATAACCAAATATATGGTTCTTAATTAGTTTATAACTATTTGTATTATCAATTATTGCAGTTTCAATAATGATTTTTTTATTATTATACCCGGAACCATAAAGAGAAAAGTTTTCGAATCGCTTGATTGGTTTAAAAAGACAAAATGATAAAAAAGTATATTTTTTCTTTAATTTAGTATTTTCAATCAGATTGATAAGAGACAGACCGTCATAATCTGTATATTGATTTTCTGAATCTGTGTATTCAAGTATTGTAGGAAAGACATCAATTAGTGATACTTTATCTTCAATTATTTTAAAGGTTTTTTGTTTTGGGAATTTTATAAATAAAGGTACTCTAACGTATTCTTCATAAAGCCCAAAGACATGGAATAATGAACCATGATCTTTCATACCTTCACCATGATCTGAAGTCAAAATTATAATAGAATTATCATATAAATTATTTTGCTTAATTATGTTGATAAACATTTCAAGATTTTCATCTGATTCAATAAGTAGTGATTTATACTTTTTCTTAAAGTTGTCTCCAGAGAAAAAGTTTTCAAAAAATACAAATGGATGAATCATATGCAAATTAGAAAAATGTACCCAGGCAAAGAAAGGTTTTGTTTTATCTCTTTTGTTTATAAAACTACTAAACAAAGATCTAAACTCTGAATGGTTATATTTTTCAGATTTGGTTCGATCGAGAACATCAAAACCTTCAGAAAATATTGATTTATATTTTTTATCATTAATTATAAATTCCTCAAAAAGAAGCGGTGCCGAATTTACATTTAAAGAATAGGTAACATATGAATTATTATCAAGTATCTTGACCAGTGATTTATCTTTAGTATCAAATCTTGATGTTAAATACTTACCTGTAAATAAACTACTAATAGAGCTGACAGTATATGAAGAATGAGAATACGCATTAGTAAAATTATAAGAATTCTTTGAGAAATTAAGAAACCCACCATCATTAATGCTTAACAGTTTTTGAGCATAATCATTTCTGAGTGAATCAAGAGTTATTAAAATTATATCTGGTTTTGATTCTAGTTTTATTGGTTTATTAACAGGCTTATTGAGCGAGATTTCTGAATTAAAATATAGTTCTTTCTTTGGAAATATATTTGATTCAACTAAATATAGTAAGGTTTTTTGATAAATACAATATCTAAACATAAATGCTTTGAGAGAATAAAAAGAATTGTATGTTAAAAACCCGGATATCCAGAGGATTATGTATATTGTAGTAAATATTAAAATATTTTTTTTGTTAAATAGAAACATAAATTTAGATACTATTAAATCCTTAAATAATAAAATTAGAGAAGTTATTAATAACACCAGGGTTAGTATTTCTAATAGAAGTATAATTATTGTCATATTATATTCAAGAAACATTCTTGATGTAAAAAGATTCTGGCTTAAAAAATAGCTATAAATATATAGTATTAGAAATAATCCAGAAAAAATATAATTTATATTCTTTATTTTAGACAATTTTTCTAATATAAAAACCAGTGAATAGTTTATAATCAAAAAAAATAGCAACAGAAAAATAAATAAAGCAAACAGAAAAAGAAATGGGAAATCCTCATTAAATTTAATTATTGTTCTCCATATTGAGATGAAAAAAAAATGATTCAGTGGAGGTAAAAAACTTAAAGCTGTAGTAAATAACCAGAAGCCAGCCAAACTTAATACTAAATTGACCAATGATTTATAACTTATATAAGTCTTCTTATTTGTAACTAACTGTATAATATAAATTAAAACCATTAACAACAGTATAGAAAAAATCACTGCAATAATTTCAAAAGATTTTAATAATACAAGGTCTTTTATAAAATCGATACCTGGTAAATAATATTCTATTTCTTTTACAATTGAGCCTGATGGATTATTAAATATATATTTAACCAGTAAAAA
>JBFMGH010000193.1:0-7472 GCA_040752795.1 Cyanobacteriota bacterium | reverse complement strand
TAATATGCCCGAAATATCAATTGTCTCTTTATTGGCAAAACCACTAACAAGGCTAAATACTCCTAAAAATACAATAATAACTGATACTGTAGATATAATAATTATTTTATTTCTTTTAGTCACTATGTTTTTGTCTCCTATTTTATATATTTCTTTATTAGTAGATATATTTAAATTGTTGTACCTTAAACTACAGATAGAAATAAAGTCTTTTTAATTATAATTTAATAAATATAAATAAATATTCGTAAAATATAAACCTGATATTACTTGAAAAGTTATTTGAAAAAAACTTATGGGCAATTAATAATTGTAAATGTTAAGAATAAAATGTAAATTAAATAAAAGACACCACTAATAATGAGGATCCAGGGTTTTAAAACATTTTTATTTAATGTTAAATTTAAATATATTAACGACATTGATATATAAACAAGTACAATACTAACTATAGCAGTACTATTAAGATGCCAGGGTGTTAATAATATACCCACAACAGGGGGGATTGCACTCTGGAACACCATTGCACCTGTAATATTTCCTAATGCCAGTGTATCTTTCTTGCCTTTTATCCAAATAACGCTATTAAATTTTTCAGGTAATTCAGTGGCAATAGGTGCTATGATTAAACTTAATACAAGTGCTGATATATGAAAATGAATTGCTATTTCTTTTATACAGTCAACAAAAAAATGGGCTAAAAGAATAATAGAACCAATACTAATTAACAATTGAATTATTACTGCATTCAAGCCGCTTCCAAGAACTTTTGACACATATAATGGTTCCAGTTCACCATGTTCAGAATTATCTGTAGAATCATCTTTTACAGTTAGATAAACATAACGGGAGTATATAAATAATAATATAATAACAACCAATACTTTTGTATACATATGGGGCAAAAATGATGCCCCAACCGCAATAATATAAACACCCATAAAATACTGCATATCTCTCTTCATTACAGAAGTATTTACAGGCATATCAATTGTTCTTTTACCTTTATAAGCATAATAATAAACTGCTATACCCGTAATACACATTGCAAGAGTGCCTAATAAGAAAGGGGCTCCTAATATAGCACCTACTCCTATTTCATGACCTGACTCAATATCACCTTTAAAGAAATATGCTCCAAGAATAGCTACAATAGGAACCAGTGTTTCAGGAAGAGCTGTTCCAACTGCTGCTAATACGCTTCCTACGGCTCCCTGAGAAAGATTCAGTATACTCCCCAGATGTTCAACAGCATTTGTAAAAATTATACATACAAATACTATTAACCCTAACAGAATAAATAAAAATATTAACGAAAAAACTATTTCCATTTTGGCTCAAAAGCTTATAATGTATTAAAACCAATTTAGTTTTATTATTATAGTTCGTTCAAGCTAGATTGTATATGTTAAAATGCTTAAAGAAATTTATTCTATGCCAAAGGGACAAAAATGACTTTGAATTTAAATAATATTAATACCTGTGAAGATTTAGCAAAAGCTATTCTAAGTTCAAGAACTATTCTTTTAGTATGCCATATTGCACCAGATGGTGATACATTAGGATCTGCATTAGCACTAAAAGATATATGTAAACAATTCGGCAGTGTCATAAGACTTGATATAATACTATATGGTGAGATTCCTTCTATTTACCAATTCCTACCTAACGTTGAAACTATTAAATTGCCTAATGCTACAGACTTACTAGACATTTATGACCTGGCTATAGCTATTGATGTTGCCTCTGCCGACCGACTTGGTGGTTCTGATAAACTATTTAATTCAGCCAGAAAAACTGCTGTAATAGATCACCACGAGACAAACCCTCTTTTTGCAAACATTAACCTGGTAGCTGATGATGCTTCTGCAACAGGCGAAATAGTTTATGACTTAATGGAGACTCTTGATGCAACTCTAACAAAAGATATTGCAATATACCTGTATACTGCAATATTAACAGACACTGGTGGCTTCAAATTTTCTAACACTTCTGCAAAAGCTTTTTCTGTTTGTTCAAAGCTTATTGCAACAGGCATTAAACCACAGGAAATTTATCGACTATGCTATGAAAATAGACCTATAGAAATGGTAAAACTACATGCCCATTGTGTTGAAAATGTTCAATTAAGCCAGGATAAAAAAATCGCCTGGAGTATATTAACAAGAAATACAATGAACAATTTTAAAGCTTTTGACGAACATACTGATGGTATAGTTGAGTTAATTAGAAGTATTAATACTGTTGAAATTGCCATTTTATTCAAAGAAACTAAAGATGGCAGCCTTAAAGTTAGCTTCAGAAGCAAAAATTATGATATTTGCTCTATAGCTAAAGAATTTAACGGAGGCGGTCATAAATTAGCAGCAGGCTGTACTATTAAAAATTCCAGTATGGGTGAATTAATTAACTTAATTCTTACAAAAGTGAAGCAATTAGTATAAAGAACTAATTTTTATTAATACTATTAATTTGAAAATTTATTTTATCAAGTTAGCTGGTTTTATTTGCTATAATGACATCGTTTATTAATTTACAGGTTGGAAAACATATGCCTTTAAGATTTTTAACTTCAGGTGAGTCACACGGCAAACTTTTAACTTCTATTTTAGAAGGTATACCTTCAGGATTAGAACTTACTTCAAATGATATAGATTTTCATCTGGCAAGACGTCAAAAGGGCTATGGGCGTGGCGGAAGAATGGAAATAGAACATGATAGAGTTGAAATTAATTCAGGAGTTAGGCATGGAAAAACAATTGGCTCCCCTATTTCTCTAGTTATTAAAAATAAAGACTGGGATAACTGGAAGGACGTTATGTCCATTGAACATATTGATATGGATGATCCTGCTATAATTGAAAAAATGGCCGAAAAAGAGATTAAACATGTCAGGCCCGGTCATGCTGATCTTACTGGCATATTAAAATACTCTCATGAAGATATCAGAAATGTTTTAGAGCGCTCAAGCGCAAGAGAGACTGCTGCAAGGGTAGCTGTTGGATCAGTCTGCCTTAAATTATTACAACATTTTGGAATGGATATATTTTCACACGTTCTTAGCATTGGATCAGCACATATCAATATTGATGTTACTCCTGAGAACTTAATTGAAGCTAAAAATACAGCTTATAAATCTCCTGTAAGCTGTATTGATAGCGAGATTGAAAAATTAATGGTAAAAGAAATTGACATAGCTAAAGAATCAGGTGATACACTTGGAGGAATCATTCAAATTATTGCTTCAGGTATTCCAGTGGGGCTTGGCAGCTATGTTCACTGGGACAGACGAATAGATGCTGAAATAGCCAGAGCCATTATGAGTATCCCTGCTATAAAATCTGTTGGAATCGGACTTGGCAAAGCTATTGCCAGCCTACCCGGATCTTCTGCACACGATGAAATTTACCCAAAAGACACCACTAATGAATACGTCAGATTAACAAATCATTCAGGCGGTATCGAAGGTGGCATGACCACGGGAACACCCATTATTGTTAGAGCTGCTATGAAACCAATTCCAACTTTAAAAAAACCTTTAAAATCAATAAATATTTATACAGGAAAAGAACATCTGGCTCATTATGAGCGATCGGATGTTTGTGCTGTTCCTGCTGCTGGAGTTGTTTGTGAGGCTATGTTAGCAATCGTCCTCGCTAACGCCTTTTTAGAAAAATTTGGTGGCGACTCTATTACTGAAATAAGCTACAATTTCAACAATTTTAAAAAAACATATCAGAATAGATAGATAAAATTATATGCATAATAAAAAAAATATTGTGTTAATAGGATTAATGGGCGCAGGAAAGACATCTGTCGGAAAATTTCTTGCTCAAGAGGTTAATCTTACTTTTGTTGATATTGATGAAGAAATTGAAAAGATCGAAGAACTATCAATAGCAAAAATATTTGAGTTAAAAGGCGAACAGTATTTTAGAGAAATTGAAACAAATTTAATAAATAAATTCTCCAGATTAGATAATCAAATTATCTCCACTGGTGGTGGGGCACCTGAAAATCCTGCAAATATTAAAAATCTTTCTCAAAATGGAATATTATTTTATTTATTCGCAACAATAGATACTTTATTTGATAGACTTTCAAATGAAATATCTAACAGACCTATGTTATTTGCTGAAAACCCAAAAGAAAAATTAAAATATCTTTTAAATAGAAGAGAACCTTTTTATTTAAAAGCAGATCATAAAATTGATACATCCAATAAATCAATACAAGAGATTTCTAAAGCAATCTTAAAACACTTTTATGGAGATGAATATGGAAGATATTAAACTGAATATCGATATCCCAAGCCAGATAAATATTTCTTACCCGATATTTATCGGTGAAAGAATATTTAAAAAAACAGGTGAAATAATTAAACAGTATATCCCTTCATCAAAATTATTACTTGTTTCTAATGATACAGTATTTCCAATTTATGGAAACCAAGTTATTGAGATATTAAAACAAGAAGGTTTTAATGTTAAATCTGTTGTAATACCAGATGGAGAAGATTATAAAAATATTAACTGGCTTAAAGTTATTATTGATAAAGCTATTGATTTTAATTTAGAAAGAAAAGATTCTATTGTAGCTCTTGGTGGTGGTGTAATAGGAGATATGGCTGGTTTCGCTGCTGCCAGCTACCTGAGAGGCATCAATTTAGTTCAAATAGCAACAACCCTTCTAGCACAGGTTGATTCATCAATAGGTGGAAAAGTCGGCATTAACCATGCAAAAGGGAAAAACCTTATTGGAGCTTTTTATCAACCTAAATGTGTAATCATTGACGTCCTGACATTAAATACTCTCGACAAAAGAAACCTTAAAAACGGTCTTGCTGAAGTTTTGAAATATGCATTTATTGAAGAAAGCTGTAATTGCAATAATAAAAAATTAAATTTCTTTAATTTCCTGAATGAAAATAAAAATCAAATCTATAAACTAGATGTTGAAACAATAGCTACCATGATAGAACATTGCTGTATTCTTAAAGCAGCAGTGGTTGAACAAGATGAAAAAGAATCCGGGCTCAGAGCTATATTAAATTTAGGACATACTACTGGCCATGCTCTTGAAGTATGTGGTAACTATCAAATATTATCTCATGGAGAAGGCGTTTCAATTGGAATGATAGCTGCTTTAAGAATTGCTTCTGAAATGGAACTTATTAGTAAAAACCTGGCCTGTGAATCCGAACGCTTTATAAAAAACTTTGAATTATTAACATCTATTCCTGAAAATATTAATGTAAAAGATATTATTGAAGCAATGAAAAAAGATAAAAAAATTATTAAAGGTAAATTAAGATTTATCTTACCAACAAAAAATATTGGTAATGTAGAAATATATGATAACGTTGATGAAAAATTACTTATAAATGTATTAAATAGCTTATATTAAAGCTACTACATTTCGTCTCTACGATGATTCCCCATACCTCGACCTCTTCCGCCCCTGCGGCGCCCTCTTCTTTCTTCCGGGCAAGAAGGCGGTACTATATGGTCTCCAGTAGTTATCATTAATGACTTTGCATTAATAATAAAATCTATAAGCTTTTTCCTGCCAGAATATAATAATCTCTGAACAGTCCCCCTTGAAACCCCCATTAATTCTGCAGCCTGAGATTGGTCATGATCCTGATAATCACATAAATAAATGGCCTCTAGTTCATCCAACTCAATATTTACTGCTTCGAGATTCGGTAATTCTATTCCTCTGGGCTTAAAAATGGTTTCTGTTAGTTCTAATCCGCAACATCTCTCTTTTTTTTGCCTCGGCATAATTTTAAATTGTCCTTTTTATCACGATCTCACTTTTTTAACTTTATTTAATTTAACATTATTTTTGATTTTTTTCCAATAATTGTTCTTATTTCTTAACTAAAGTAATATATCATATCACCATTGTATTCAATAGCCACTCGTGCTCTGTTTTCTTTTACAAGTAAATTTAATGCTTTAAATACTTTTTTATTATCAATTTTAGTAATTCTTGAAATTTCAGACACATTGTAAGATTTACCTGGTTCAGTATGCTCAAAAATAATATATTTTGATTGTAATAAATTGGGTTTCCTTAAAATTCTAGATAATAACTGATCTATAAAATCTTCTTTTGCTTTAAAAATAAATATAGCTATGAAAAATATTATACTAAATGTATATATTGATATTACAAAATACAAAATTGACTCAAAAACATTATTAACTAAATATATGTAAGACTGAGAATTTATATATAGAGGAATATGAAGCAATAATGATAATATTAAACCTAACAATATTGCTCCTTCAACAACTTGAATGTGTTTATTATAAAGACAAAATGTTTTTGTCATTATGATTATTAAAATAATAAACGACAAAAGTATAAATATTTGTATTACTTGATCAATTTGCATCAAAAATCCTTTTAACAATATTGTTGATTTTTACATCAATAGATTCATTAAAGGAATATATTAAACCTCCATAATCATCAATACTTATTTCTGATTTTCCCTCAGCTACCAGTATATTCATAATACGCATAACCTCCTCAACAGGCAATAAAGCTATATCTGATAATTTATCTGCAGATATACTCTTTATTTTGCCATTCTGTATAATTTGTTGCAGTATCTGTCTTTTTTCTTCTGAACCAAACTTCTGAGATCTTTTTTTAATTACTAAATTATATATATTATTTAGTATTAATATTATTGGAAAAGACATCATTGAGGTTATTGGAATAATAACTATAAAATAGATACTAGAATTTACTAAATAAATAAAATAATTTGAGTTTATATAAGCATCAAATGCTAGACGACCAAATATTATTATTATGAGAGTTAATAATATAGCAGTAATTAATGTATATTTAAATACATCTTCTATTTCATAATTAAAGACCTTTATTGGTTTTATTAGTTTTTTTAATTTATATATTGTTACTCTCAGGTTTCTTTTCATAATTATTATTAATAATTTACCTAAATTTAATTAATATTAGCAATTTTTTTAATTTTTATGTTTTATATTTTTAAGATAAAGGACTATATAATGATTAATCCAGTATATCAACAAATGGTAGTCAATGTTAGCACACAACAACTTTTACCAATGACTACAAATAGAAAAATTTCTCAAAACGATTTGCAAACACTGGCAAATAAAACTCCTAATATGCCAGAACAAGTTATTTCTTCAGTTAATTTTTTATTAACATTTTTTAATAAAATAGCTATTTTAGGTGATCAGGATAATACCAGTATTTCTGAGCAAGATATTCAAGCTTTTTCACAACAGGGTATAAATTTAGTAATTGATGCTTAATTTATAATTTTTAAACATTAATATAAAGATTCACGATGCAATTTTCTGGTTAAATCTATCGATACCATCACGCTTTGAGTATAGTTGATTTTGTATCGTTCTTTTAATATTGCCAAATTTAGCCCTATTGTGTTGCCGTAGTGCAGACAG
>JBFMGH010000192.1:0-2281 GCA_040752795.1 Cyanobacteriota bacterium | reverse complement strand
AATTTAAAGCATATATAGTTTACTTACGTGGATTGGTATAATTTATAGATTCCAGATTATAGAGGCCGGGGATTGTTATAAATAATGAAATTAACGGAGCTGGTAATTATACCAATATACTAATAGAAGCATTATATCGCTAAAAATTAATTTTTATGCTATCCTACTATCTAAGATTAGTAATATTGAATCTTCTAAATATATTAATCATAACCTATTTGTGGGGGATATCAGGGGGAATAACTAATGAATGTTAACCTTTATTCAGGTATAACAATATTAAATAAAAAACATTCATCTTCTTATCATTCTGAAGATATAAATAAACCCATTACAAGATCAGCAAAACAGGGTTTTATTCCATTTATGTCTATACCATCAGTAGCTTTTCTTGGTAATTTAGTAGTTCCCTCATTGCCAGAAGGTTTAAAAGCCACACCAGAAGTTAAGATTAATTTAAAAAGCTCTTTAAAACACTCTGATGCAAACATAGTTAAATATAAAGTATTCCCTCAAGATCCTTTGATAACAAAACCAGATATCTATTCTTTGAATGGAATAGTTAATGAAGGACCTGAAAATAATAGAATTAAAACAGTAGATGAAAGTCAACCATCTAAACCAGACTCAAAAGGGAATTTCATTGAAGATATTGAATCTGCTCAATTTGATAGAGTCAACACATTTGCCCTAACACAAAAAACTCTTGATATTTTTCAGAAAGCTCTTGGAAGAAAACTAGACTGGGCCTTTTCAAATGATCAGATAAAAGTATTCCCCAGAGCAGGTAAAATGGCCAACGCATATTATAATAGATGGGGAGAAGAAATTAAACTATTCCATTTTAACCACAGATACAAAACAGGAGAAACCTGTTATACAGCAAAAATGGCAGACGTTATAACACATGAAACAGGCCATGCTATACTTGATGGCATGAGGCCAAGCTATGCAGGATGGGGTGCTTTTGGTGGTGCCATACATGAGGGGTTTAGTGATAGTGTAGCAATGCTGGTTGCCCTTTCTGATGATAAATTACTTAATAGATTTATTGAAAATACTGGTGGTGACTTTAGAAAAGAAAATATTATTGCTTCTCTAGCAGAACAATTTGGCGAAGCAATTTACGGATCTAAAAAACTTTATCTCAGAAATGCTATTAACAATTTAAAAATGTCAGATTTTAAGACAGGAAAAGAATCTAGTGAAGTCCATAATTTTGGTCGGCTTTTTGGTGCAATGTTCTATGACATTTTAGTTGATATGACTACAGAAAACTCTAAAAATAAAAGCCTGAAAGAAGCATTATTTCAAACAAGAGAAGACCTGACAAGATTATTTGCCCGTGCAATGGGTGATTTTTCTCCGACTGTTAATGTCTATTTTGAAGATGTTGCAAAAGCATTTTTAAAAGCAGATAAAATCGACTTTGATGGTAAATATAACGACCTATTAACAAAAGTTTTCATTAACAGAGAAATTTTAGATTCAATAAGCATAAAAGGCTGGCAGGAAGAACTCACTAATCTTCCTCAACTAAAAATAACTGACGTTGACTTAAAATCACAAGAAAGTATTGAGAGATTCGTCTCTAAGCATAAAACTCTTTTAAAATTACTGCCAGACAACGATTATAAGGTTGAAAGTGCTTATAAAAATGATCTCTGTGAAACATTTTTACAAATGAAAGCACCCAGAGAAATTGAATTGCCAATCGATAAATTATTTGACAACCAGCCTTTTGCAATAACAGTTTATGATGCACTCACTCTTGGTTTTGACAAAGAGGGAAAACTCTTCTATAAATTTGTTAAAAACACCAAAAGAAGAGTTATAAGTGAAGCAATAAAAGATGCTAAAAGTACTTTATTAAAACAGAAAAACTATCAAGATAATAGCATTAGCAAAGAACCTTTAGTTTACAAACTTTCAAAGAATTCAAAAATAATTATTAAAGCTCCAAAGTTTGAAGACCCCGTGTAATACATTTGTATTGGTTCTCAATCCACTAATTATTGTCAAAATGTATTGTTAACTTTTTTAATTAACAAAGTAGCTCTTTTTTATTAAGTGTAATTAAAACGCTAAATTTCTTATACTGTAAAAACTACCGCCATAAAATTCTATTATGATCAAATGCAAAATATTACAATATATACCAGTCCATGTAAATAATTAATAATTACCACAAGCATTAATGATCATCTCACCTTGTTTTAAGAGTATTTTCAACCCATCATAAACAGCATCTTTAAGATCACTAAGGGTTTTAAAGAAAGAG
>JBFMGH010000191.1:0-5328 GCA_040752795.1 Cyanobacteriota bacterium | reverse complement strand
ACATCCTCTACCTCATCTTTGGTGGGGTTTTTTTTTTTTCCACCCACCCACAACAAACACACCCCCTATAACCTCCTCGCTGATTCCTGATTTGTGAATAATTTGGGTTAAACATTCAATGACTGTTAAACCAATCAGTGATATTTTATGAAAAATAAGTTATGTATTGATCGCTTTAATTAATTGAAAGTCATAAAAAAACATCTATAAATAAGATTATTAAAAGTAGTTGCTAATTTGGGCCTAAATTCTATCTGATTATTATTTTCGTGGATAAGTATAATCTGGGTCTGGTATTATATAAATTGATAAATTATTTACTGAGGTGTTTTATGTCTAAAACTATTTATAACTATACTGTTTATCATGAAGAATACATGTCTACTAAGAGAGGAAGCTTTGATTTTGAAGAACCCGTTAATATTGGAGATGTTATAGCAACTGACGAAGGTTTATGCTCAGTAATACAGAAAATAATTTATCCAACCGTTCATTCAGGAGCCTCGGAACTGGTTGTTAGTAAATTACAACAAAATAATAGTTAGAATACTAAATGTAATAAATTCTACTAGTTAATTTAAGTGAAATAACTCAGACGTTTTAAGTAATATATAGCTTCAATTTTTGTATCTTTTAAGCTAACCTGTTAATAAGGTGCAAATTTATTTTCACAGGGGCGATTTCAATTGTTTATCTAAAGGTTGACTATTTTGTACCGAAAATAATAATTAAGTGCAATTTTAATGTTAGGTTAGTTTAAGTTGAGGTTTCTAGATAAAGCATCCTACTATCTAAAGGTATAATATATTTTGTATTGAAACCCAGGCTGTTAAGGCTGAAAGCCTCTGCTAACAATTGTAATAGATCAGTTTCATTGCTGTTGAGATAGTATAAAGTAAATTATTGGCATATGCAAACTAAAATAACTATACTGGGTTCTGAATTGGCAAAAGAGAAAAGTTAAGAAATGTTACAAAAAATCGCTGATTTGTGTTAATTTATGTAAAATTTGACGTAACCTTTCTTTACGTTTTAACACAAAGACAATAATAATTGTTTTTAAAAAAATAAGAGGTAAAAACTTCAATAGGCTTTTTATACCAATTTTTCAAAAATAATGTTACAAAAGGAATCATAAAAACTAAGGAGGGGCAGTTTATGACACAATTAAGCGGAAACGCGAACCCCGGTGCTCATGTATGGATTAAAGGTACCCGTAAAGACGATTATACAAAAGGAGAAACTAAAGACGGGCATCTCCATATTAACACCGGTAAAGGTGATGATTTCACCGAAATTATTGGTACAGGTGGTAGTGCAACGATTCATAGTGGTAAAGGTGATGATACTAACTACATTATGAATGACTTTGCACTTAACAAGCTTTTTAATGGTGCTGGTGATGATACTAATGTCATTTTCTCAGATTTTTGTGAAAATAAAATTTGGAATGGCAAAGGTAATGATACGAACATTATTTTGGGTAATGGTAATGAAACTGTTATCCATAATGGCAAAGGTAATGACAAAAACGAAATTAGTGGTTCCGGAAATCAGACAACCATCAATAATGGAAAAGGCAATGATTATAACGTAGTTGGTGGTAACTACAATAAAACCGATATCAATATGGGCAAAGGTGATGATACCACAGTTGTTAAAGGCGATGGCTATGGTAATATAACTACTATTGATGGTGGAAAAGGCCAGGATACAGTTGTATTAGAAGGCAATTTCCAATTAGTTGATGTTGTTAAAGAAAATGGTAAAACTTACAGAGTATTTCAGGATAATAATGGAAATGTAGCTAAAGTGGCTATGGATGTTGAAAATGTTCAAGTTCAGCAGCAACAGCCACCTCCATGGATTCAGCCTCCTTGGGCTGAACCACCACAGCCTCCGATTGCTCCACCTCCACCGCCTCCAGTCCAGGGTCCACAGCCTGTTCCTGTAGAAACTCCACCGGTTGAGTTTCCACCATTCTGTCCTCCGGCTAATGGTGATGTAATGGGTTGGCTTAGTGCTATGGCAAGCTGGATTAGTCAAGTATTTGCAATGATTATGAATCCAGCTCCACCTCCAGTGGTTGCTGCAAATGAAGTTGGTACAATTACTGGTGACCCACACTTCAAAGGTGGCGATGGTGGTACATATGATGTTCAGGGTGAACCTGGCAAGACATACAACTTACTTTCTGACAAAGGTTTACAATTTAATGGTAGATTTGATGCCTGGGGTGGCGGTGGCGCTACAGTAGTTGGCGAAACTGGTCTGACTGTTAGTGGCCCTTATGGCCAGAGCCAGGTTACATTCAGTAAAGACGGTACTGCTAAAGTTAATGGTCGCGAATTACAAGATGGTCAAACGGTTCGTCTGGCTGATGGTGGTACTGCAACAAAACAAGGCAATAAGCTTATTGTTAAAACGGCAGAAGGCTATGAAATTACACAATCCGTACATGGCAGTGCACATGGTAACTATATAAATACTGAAGTTAAAACTGGTGCAAATGGTGTTGCAGCAGATGGATACTTACCAGGTGGATTATTAGGTCAAACTTTTGATCCTGATAATGTAGCAAGAAATGGTAAGAAGGGAGCTGGCGCGCAGGGTGAAGGTGCTATTCAAGGCACAGTTCAAGATTATGAAGTTGGCAGCTTGACCCCTCCATATTATCCACAGCCAATGCCAATGCCATATCCGCAACCAATACCATATCCACAGCCAATGCCTTATCCAATTCCAGATCCAATGCCTCCAATTTATCCACCTCCAGTGGATGGTCAGGTTATTATCGGTTCAGAAAATGGTGAAACCTTAAAAGGAACAAAAAATGATGATATTCTAGCTGGCCGCGGTGGTGATGATAAACTAAAAGGTGGTAAAGGCAATGACTACCTATATGGTGGCGCTGGTAACGATAAAATTTATGGCCAAAAAGGCAATGATGTCTTAATTGGCGGTGCTGGTGATGATAAACTATATGGCGGCAAAGGTGATGATGTATTAGTTGGCGGTGCTGGCAATGATAGACTTGAAGGTGGAAAAGGTAAAGACCTTATTTATGCCGGAAATGGAAATGATACTGTAAGAGCTGGCAAAGGTGATGATACTGTTATAGTACAATCCTGGAATCAGCATGGCACAACTCAAGATATTAAGGCCGGTAAAGGCAATGATACCATAGCTGTAGAAGCTGGTAATGGTACTAACAATACCTATAAAATAGATGGTGGTAAAGGTAATGACACCATTCAGCTGAATACAAATGGCGATATTAAAATTGAGAAAACTGGATTTTTGGGCAGACTCTTTGGCAAACCAAAATATATTGTTAAAGATGCAGCTGGCAATACTTATGAGCTGAAAGACTTTGATCCTAAGAAAGATAAGCTGGTTATTAATGGTCAGGAAATGAGTCTATAGAATTCAGTTAAGTAAATAAATGAAAGAAGGTGATGTTAAAAACGTCACCTTCTTTTTTTATAAGATTGTTACATATAAAAAATGGCAGAATAAGATCAAAATATAGTTCTATACTAATCTTCGGAAGTAAACGATATATAACCTCTATAAAAGACTTGTGCATAAATATATATATTCTCAAAAAAGCTAAGTTAGCAGAGAAATAGTGTCGGGTTTAACCCAGTTAACCATTGTTCCCTGATATTTTATAAAACATCAGTTATGCAGAGGTCTATATAATCTGGAATCTATAAATTACATTCAGGGATAAGTATATCAGTAAACGTTAATAAGGAAGCTCCTTGTTTATTGTTTCTGAATACTTATATAATGTATCTCAAAATTATTCAAAAGAAGAATTTAATTGATGTCGTGCCAGATTAATCAGGTTTTTATAATGCGGATAATTTATAACTATCTGTGTTCTTAATTTTGAAATATCTTTGGCCAGCTTAATTTTATTCATGAAGAGTTCTAGTTTTGTAGTCTTATTGTTAAAATTTGATTGCGTTGATTTGATAAAACAGTCTTGATTAAAATATTTCATAAATATGCTGATTTCCTAACCTAACTTCTGATAACACTCCTGTATATATAAAAAATTTCTATTATGATAGATTGCTTAAAACAGGAGAAAGTTTTACAAATGTAATAGTTTGTTCTTTGTACTGCTTTGAGTGATTATGTTTTAAGGTTAACAATTCTGTAAAGCTGTTAATGGCTAATAATTTAAGATTAACTAATATTTCCTTCTCGAAGGCCGTTTAAAAGGTCTAACCCGTCATTACGAATTTTGATATCATAATAATAAAGGGTAAGGCTGCTAATTATAATTGGCCATACCAACGCAATTCCAATGCTAAACCCCACAAGGTCAAATGTTGATTCTAATGCTATGTAATTAGTTTTTATAATAGTTGTTTCTGAAAAAGGAAATAAGAATAATAAATTTAAAACAAAATAAATACAGGCGTGAATGTTAATATACAATGCAATACATAGGGAAGATAATATTAAACTGAATATCATAAATCTGAGCGGGCTGAAAAAGAATATATCTATTGCCCTGACAATACTAAATCTTACAGGCTGGCCTTCTATTACGATAGAAATCAATTGGTTTATACAGAAAAAGACCTGTGAAGTAAATAAAATAAAAAAGAATATTGTATAGAGTAAAAAAGTGAAAAAAGCTAAAAACATTAAAGCGTCAAAAGAACTTGAATGAGAAAGAAAAACTTTTTCAATGGTGTCAATGATTAAACCCATGACCAAACCAATACTTATGTATAATATAGCATCAATGATTATGAAGAATGCGACTTCGACTATTAAAAAGAAACAATATTTTAAAAGGGTGCCAAATTTTTGTTTGAATAAGGTTAAAAAATCTTTTAAATAAGTATATTTGGAATTTAATATATCACTGAATGCTTTAATAAAGATTAAATTAAAGATTGTTGGTAATATAAATAGTAATAATATAGCAAGTTCCGGAAATTTTATCAAATAGCCTGAAATGATAATAATAGTTGGAACTTCAGGAGGTTTTGCAAGTAGCCCAATAGTAACTAAAACAGTTATTAGAATAAAAGAATAAGTAAAGATTTTAAGGAAATTAATTCTATAAATTCTCCAGGCCCTACTAATTATTGCACCAACACTCATTGGTTGGGTTAAGTAGTTAATTTGGTCAATTTTATTCATAGGAATAATTTACTTTATTGGTGATTTTATATCAAACAAATCTTTAGAATAGTAATATTATTAAATTATTCAGGTTGTATTTTATTTTGATTCGAAAGTTCATGATGAAGCATTAATTTTAAATCAAAGCCTTCGGTTCTAATTTTTGAATCAATA
>JBFMGH010000190.1:0-2440 GCA_040752795.1 Cyanobacteriota bacterium | reverse complement strand
CATTTAAATCTTCTTTTGACATTGTTCTAATTTTATAGGACTCATCCGAAAGGTTTAGTTTATATTTATCTAGTTTGTTCTCTATTAATGTCATAACTCCACCGAATTATATTGTGTAATTGATAATTTTTTTATTAATTAATAGATTTATGAGTATAACATGGAGAATAATTCTTCTTGAAAGATTGTGTTTTGAATCAGCCAGAATTTTATATATAATAAATTCACATTTTCTGAAAATTCTGTTAAGTTTTTACTTAATAAAAATAAGTGAGAGTGAACATTTGCATTAATAAATAATGTAGTTTTTTTAATAATTTGAGGTATAAAAATGGGATTAATAGGCTATAAAATAATAAAACCAGACTGGAAAAGCAAACATAATGATATTAAATATGAAATTGGGAAAACTTATGAACTTGATAATAACCATGAATTAGAAAAATCCGGGTTTCATTTCTGTAATGATCCACTTGATTGCTTTAAAAACCATAAATTTTCACCTGATAACATTGTTGTTGAAATAGAAGCATCTGGCGAAATAATAGAAAAAGATCATGTTTTTGTAACCAATAAAATACAAATATTAAATCAACTTAGCTGGCATCAGGTTCTGGATCTTGTTAATGCTGGTAAATATAATACTGGTTTTGATAATAAAGGCGATTACAATACAGGAAGCTTTAATTCATCTAATAACAATACTGGTAATTACAATTCTGGAGCTTCTAACACCGGAGATTCTAATTCTGGTACATATAATACCGGTCATAGCAATGAAGGAAACTTTAACACCGGTAACTATAATATTGGTCATTATAATACAAGTAGTAATAATTCTGGTAATAATAATACTAATGAGTGGAATACAGGTTCATGGAATTCAGGAAGAGCTAATTCCGGAGATCATAATACTGGCTGGTATAATAGTGGTAATTTTAATTCAGGTTTTAGAAATAGTGGCAATAGAAATAGTGGTGTATTTAATTCTTGCGATAATACGGCGGGTGTTTTTTGTTCTGAAGAACAGACTATATATATGTTTAATAAACCTACTAATATTAAATTAAGCGAGTTTTATGAATCAGAGGCCTTTAAACTATTGACAAAAATGGGTTTTTTGCTGACTGCTTCTGAATTTGTTACTGCTATTGAGATAACAGAAGGAATGGATGACGCAGATAATTCTGAAGGCAGAGTAATTTATTTAAACCCTATGGATTATAAAGAAGCCTGTAAGCTCTGGTGGGAAAATCTTGATGATAAAGAGAAGCAAATAGTTAAAACTTTACCTAACTTTGATGCGGATATTTTTTATGAAATAACAGGAATAAAAGAATAGACCAATTCGCGAAAGTAAACGATATATGGCTTTAAATTATTTTAGGATGTTTTTGCCTGTGCAGGCAAAAACATCAGGTTTCTATAATCTGGAATTTATAAATTAATTTCAAAGATCAGCATAACAAGAAATCTGTAAAACTTATTTAATAATACAAATCAACCATTAAGATGGCTGATTTGTTTAATATTGTTTAAATATCAATCTATAAAAATGTTTTTCTATGAATGGCACTGAAAATTTCTTTAGGGTCATTCACGTCAACACCGGATAAAATATCATATTTTGTATGAGCTTTATCAATGACCTTCTGTATATATTTAGCAGCATCGTCAAATAATGCCTTGGGGTCTCCTAGTTTTGTTGGTTTTTCACCGGGATCTCTTGAAATAATATAATCAGCCTTTTTATTACTACCTGATTCAACAGAAAAAGTAATAGTATCTCCATCTTTGTTATGTCTTACAATAAGGCCGGGTTGGACTACAATGCCTTCATCCATTGTTACAACTGGTGGCCTGGTGTCAATACCAACTCGCCTGAGATTATTAGTAAGCTGGCTTAATAAAATACCGTCATCAAAGGTTTTAGTTTTTAATTCTTTTCCGCCTGTTACTTTTATTGTTCCGTTAAAACCTGGTAGTGCACCATTATTAAGATGTAATCCCACTGCCTCTCTCCTTTTTCACAACAAATTAATTTGTAATCATATGTTAGATTAAAAGTATTTATACTTCAAGATATAAGAGGAAAATTAGCATTATTTATGTAGATAATTTAATAATAGAAGTTATATGCATAACTGGATAAATTCTCAAAATAAATAAGATAGCAGAGAAATAGTTTCGGGCTTAAAAGGCCCTCCCTCCCTTGGCCGCTAATCTCTGATATTTTATAAAACATTAGTTATACAGAGGTCTCTAGTTTGTTCTTTAATCGAGAAATTTATTTATTACTTTATTTGTGAGAAGAATGTAGAACCAAAATGAAAATGTCCTATTAGAACAAAGTAAAAATGTCCGGTTTTCAATAAAAAAAATTGGAGGATAAAAAATGAAACAAGGAGTTCTAATAGTGACAATACAAGAAGTAAACAAG
>JBFMGH010000189.1:0-2101 GCA_040752795.1 Cyanobacteriota bacterium | reverse complement strand
GCTTTAACCAGTGAGCCTACTTGAAATTGCAAAGATTCTCTAAAAGACAGAGGATAATCAACGTAGTCCAGATAAGAATTAGTGGATCTTATTCTTTTCTCGAAACTTTGAATAAACAGTTTTGCAGCATGTCGATTAAGATAAACACCGCCTTTATCAGATGGAGCTTGAAAGTCATCTATTGTAATAATACCTTTATTAATGCTATTTATTACAAGTGCATCAACAATAGTCGGTCGCCATTCTTCTATAAGGTCAGAAGCAAGAGCAGGATGCCCTTTTCTTACTTGATGCATAAAACTTGCATAAGGATGAAGACCTTTATTGACTATTGCAGTATAAATTTCATAAAGTAAAAGTGTATACCCAAAACTTAACAGTGAGTTAAAGGGATCTTTTGGAGGTTGTTTGGATCTACCCTTAAACTTGAAGCTTTCATCAACAATTAAAGATAGTGCTTCAAAATACATACGGGATGCATTGCCTTCATAACCTAGAATTTGTACAGCATTATCCGCTTGAGAAACTTTTAAAATCTGTTTTCTGAGTTCTTCATCAATTTCTTTAACTCTTTCAATATTACGTTTTTGATTATAACGTTTAATAAGCACCCTGCAATTTCTTATTTTAGCTGAAATAAAAGATTTAGAAAGCTCAAAACAGAATATTTCGTCATCGGCTCGTCTGAATTGCTCTCTTTGTCTTTCAATATTGATAGAAGTTGTAGGTTCAAGCCTGCCATAGAATTTACCTGTTTCAGAAAGCCAGGTCATTGGAATTTCTCTTTCCAAAAATTCGGTCATTAAAGGTGTGGTCAAATGTGTGTTACCAAATAAAACAATACCTTCCAGCTTTTCAATAGGTAATTCTTTTAATGTTTGATCAGTTTTTCTTATGCGAACTCGGCTGGAACGCTTTTCTAAATATGATCCTTCTTCGGTAAGATATAGTATGGTCATACATATTACTCCAGGTTTTCTTCAATAAGCTTGTTTAATTTTTCATAAATAAATAAATTTTGATCAAAATCTTCAGGAAAAAGTCTTGTTAATAGTTTCTGAATATCCATTAAAAGATTATTAGATGTTTTACCGTCAGTATGATGTTTTATCAGGTCTTCAGTAACAGATATCATCTCATGTGCAGTGAGATTTCTTATTTTGTCCTCTTTATCTCTAAGAGATCCAAAGGATTTTTTTAGACAATTAAGATTATTTAGTTCTTTATGGTTAAAATTTGAAGGCGGATTTTTAGTAATAAATTCAATAATAAGATTTAAACCGAATGAACTTACAAAGCCATCTCTAAAACAGCCGTTATCATCTTTTCCTTTACATTTATCATCAAGATGAGCAAGAAGTTCTGGTTTAAAATTCTGTATTTTTTCTCTTGAAAAGTTTTTCATCTTTCCATCACATTCAATTAAGTTTTCAATACTAAAGTACCTATTAATATAATGTATCATTAGATTAGTTAATAAAGGAGTAAGCTTTAAGATAAAGTCTGAAAGCTCGCCGTTTAATTGTTTAACTTTCATGACATAAAAATATTCAATAAAATCAGACAATTCTTGATTTTTGACAGGGTAAAAATCAAAAATAAAATCAGATATTAATTCTTTAGCTTTGTCAGTTTGCAAATATAATCTGTATTTTGCATGGTTCAATAAATGAAAAACATTTTTATTTTTGAATAGAGTTTCATCAAATATTTCAACGGCAGCATTATAATCAAATTTATTAATTAGAGATAAAATTTCAGATTTATTAATAGTTTTTCTGAAGTTCAAAATTTCAGGTTCATTGCATCTTTGAGAGTTAGTTGTCTGATCTTTTAATTCACTAAACTCCTTTTCAATATTGAATTCTCTTGGTTTAATATTTGATTCTTTTAACGGAGTTTTAACCTGTATAGCTTTATATGGATATTTGCTGGATGCTATTTCAAGGCACAAAGCAGAAATCATTTGTGTTGTACCGGAACTAATATTAATTATTATTTCTTTATTAGGGTGTTTCTGTCTTATATTTTCTAATATTTGGGGATAACAGTTTATAAAAGCATCAAAATTAGAGGGGTCTTCAATATCAGTTTTAATTAA
>JBFMGH010000188.1:0-5630 GCA_040752795.1 Cyanobacteriota bacterium | reverse complement strand
CTTGCTACGCAAGCAAAAACACACCCTGCAACCTCCTCGCTGATTCCTGATTTGTGAATAATTCGGGATAAGTTTTTTAAATAAACTCTAAAATCAAAAAGCACCTGCGTATTTATTGCAGATGCTTTATTAAATGTAAAAACTATTATATAACAGCTACTTCTTCAATACCTGTTTTGCCGCCAGCAAATCTATCAACAGACAGCGGGCTTATATCAATTGTTGAAGGCTTGCCATCTATAATCAACTCCGCAATAGTAGTTCCAACTGCTGGTGAGTGCATAAAACCATGACCAGAGAAACCACATGCAAGTATAAACCCTTCCACTTCTGACACTCTGCCAAGAACTGCATGGTGATCAGGGGTTGTATCATAAAGACCTGCCCATCCATCATGAATTTCAAGATCTTCAAAAATAGGTATTCTATTTACTGCAGGGCCAACAAGTTTATCTAAGAAGCTCCATTCGAGGTTTTGATTAAATGACGGAGGTTCACTTTTATCTGCAAAACCCATCAGTATACGATCACCCTCTGAACGCATATACACTGCTGTTGGGTCAACAACCATTGGCATTACATAATTCTTTTCTTTAAATGGCTTAAATGGACCTGATGTAAAAATCTGTCTTCTATAAGGTTTAATAGGTAATTCCAGACCAGCAAGTTTGCCTATTTCTCCTGACCATGGACCTGCAGCATTCACAACAACCGGTGTGGAAATACTAAATTTATCTGTTTCAACACCTACTACTTTACCATTTGAAATATTAATTCCTATTACTTCTGTTTTTTCTTTTGTTTTAGCACCAAGCTGACGGGCTTTTCTGACATATCCCTGTGCTATTTCATATGGGTCTGTAAAACCATCAGAAGGACAATATGTTGCACCAACAAGATCATCAGTATATATATCTGGAACTATTTCTTTAAGTTCATCCAGCGTTATCATATCTACATCAACACCAAAAGATTTTTGCAGTTCAACATTTCTCTGGTGAAGTTTTAATTGTTGTTCATTTCCGGCAAGAAAAGTATAGCCTTTATGGTGAAAAACTGTTTCTAAATCTAATTCTTCATTAAGTTGCCTGAAGGTATCTACAGAAAATTTTGACATTTTAATATTTACTTCTGTACTAAATTGCTGTCTGAAACCTCCTGCACTTTTTCCTGTTGATTCTGAAGCTATTAATTCTTTTTCTATCAGAATTATATTCTTCAAACCTTTTTTGGCTAAATAATAAAGTACACTAGTACCTGCATTTCCTCCGCCTATTACGACAACATCAGCAGTTTCCATTTTTATCCTCCCGCGAAATAACTTGAATTATATTAAAATATTGCATTTATTTATGTAGATTTTCTCTAGGCAAATTATATCCCAGCCACTATTTTATCTAAAGTATTTTTTTTATTATGCTATTAGGATATGTTGAGCAATAAATTTATAACAACAAATAATCAAGATCCTTAAACAGAGGAATTTATACGCAGGCTTTATGAAATTTATACTAAATTTAGCTTAATAATACATTTATGAAGGTTTTAAAGAATGAGAGCATTAACTTTTGATAGTAAAATAAAATTTAAAACAGTTTATCCTATTACTAAACGGGAAAATGAAGCTTTAATAAAAATAAAAATGGCCGGTATTTGTAATACAGACCTGGAACTTGTTAAAGGGTATATGGGTTTCAAGGGGGTTCTTGGTCATGAATTTGTTGGTATTGTTGAAAAATCCATAAATAAAACCCTGATTGGTAAAAGGGTCTGCGGTGAAATTAATTGTTCATGTGGTGAATGCTATTATTGTAAAAATAATTTATCAAATCATTGCCCAAATAGATCAGTTTTAGGCATTTTTAACAGAGATGGAATCTTTTGTGACTATACTTATTTACCAGAAAATAATCTGCATATAATTCCTGATAATGTTTCTGATGAAGAAGCTGTTTTTGTTGAACCTCTGGCTGCTGCTTTTCGTATTGTTGAACAAATTGACATTAAAAATGATTATAAAATTATCGTTCTCGGTGATGGTAAATTAGGTTTGCTAATAGCTAAAGTTCTTTCATTATATTCAAATAATGTGCTGGCTGTCGGTAAACATAAAAACAAATTATCATTACTTGAAAATTCAAACATAGAAACTATTTTAGTTAATAATATTTCTGATATCAAAGCTGATATTGTAGTTGATGCTTCAGGAAGACCAGAAGGCCTTCAAATGGCAATGAACCTTGTCAGACCTGCTGGTTATTTAATTCTTAAAACAACTGTTGCTGACAAAATTAATATGGAAACATCAAAAATAGTAATAGATGAAATAAATATCATTGGCTCAAGATGCGGACCTTTTAAACCTGCTATAGAAGCTTTAAGTTTAAATAAAGTTGATGTCAAACCTCTAATAAATAAAATTTATGACTTTGATAATGCTGAAGAAGCTTTCAAACATGCTCAAAAATCTGGAGTATTAAAAATATTGTTAAAATTTTAAGGCCCTGAAGACCAGGTGCATCCGGTGAAATACCTTTTGACTATAGGAGTTGCTTTAATAACTAGATCTTCTGGTATTGGTGTGTTTGGTGGTTTATTTATCCATTCTAACTTAGGCGAACTTGTCATAGCCTGCATAAATGAATTACCCATACCCATTGGGTCGTCTTTTTTTGACATTTCTGGCACATTGTTAAATTCTTTGGGTAGGTTTCCGGGAGGTACTAACTTTAAACCAAGTGATTTTAATTCATTATTTACTATTTCATATTTTTGTTTATCTTCCTGACTCATTGAAGTAGTTTGCTGGTTAATAGAATTCTGGTTCTGTTGTGAAGAATTAATGTTACAGGCACTCAATGTAATAACTAACACTAACAAAAACAGTTTTGTCAATGTTGATTGTTGAAAATTTGTCATATTTAAATTACCTTTATTGAATTCCTTATATTTATTAATTTTAACAGAAATACTGGTCTTCGATTTTATGATCAAATATAATTTAGTTTATATATATTGACTTTTGACCTTATGTTAAACTCAAAATATATTAGTTTATAATAAACCCGGGGGTTTCTTAATGGCTAAAAAGAAATATGGTTTAACCAGAAAAGTTGCTTCCGGCATCGTTGGATCAATAGAAAAAAGCGGTAAAGTTATTGGTGGCATCTTAGACTATATTACCGCATCAAATTTATATAGAATTATTACTGAAAAACTTGGTATTCACTGGTTTTTTGAAAAGATTTTAAACGTTGATGTTTTTAAAGTTCAAAGACAGGTTGAAAAGTTTCGACAAAAATATCCTGATGATCCACCACACAAGCTTGCCGAAAGACTAACAAAACATAAAGCTTTTTATACAGCTTCTATTGGGTTTACCTCAGGGTTAATTCCTGCCAATATACCTGCATTAATTTTTGATTTTATTACCTCTACAGCTGCACAGGCTGAACTTATTTATGAAATAGCTATGGTTTATGGTCTTGATCTCGAAGATACAACAAGAAAAGGCGAAGTATTAACTCTTATTGCACTAGGAGCCGGTAGTTCTAAAACAGCTGAAGCAACATTAAGGCTGGCTGTAGATATTTCTAGCCGAAAATTTGGCCAGGTTATGACAGAAAAAATGCTAAAAGCCTTTTCAATTGTCGTTGGAGAAAAAATTGCTAAAAAGTCTCTTTCAAAATTAATTCCTGTTCTGGGTGGCCTGATAGGGGCTTCTATTAATGCTTCTGTTATTATGCTTACTGGCAAAGGAGCTATTGCTTTTTATCAACAAACTTCTCAAAGAAACCTTCTTTATGACGGCAAGCTTCCTGATGAACTTAAAAATATATTCTCTAAATCTGCTATTAATGAAAATAATGACTTCAATTTAAGAGCTTTAATCGTTGTTAAAACTGTTATTTTCCTTTTAAATAAAGCTAATTACTCTGAAGAATCTATATATAAAACTATTGAGCAGTTCTTTGCAGAATTATTAATCGACCTGGATACCAGGGAACTTATCTTACAAGAAATAAAGCAGCCTACCTATAATGATTTCCTTATTGAAAAGATGGATAAAGAAACCGTGAGCCTGATTATTTCTAAAGCAATAATGTGTATTAATAACCTTGGTAATTTAAATGATTTCCACAAAAAATATTTAAAAGCTTTGTCTATTAAATTTGAATTACCTTTTGAAGATTTTGAAACTGTTTAATTTAATGAATGCAGAACAAAATAATAAACATTCTAATAATATCATTTTAAATTTCCTTATTTTAACAGGTACTATATGGAAAATATTAGGTGTAACTATATTATGGCTAATATTGGTTGAAATATTTGCCAGCATATTAATATCATTCTTAAATCCAGAATCCGGAAACTTTTACCATTATTTAAAAAAAGAATGCTATTCTAATGCTGAATGGCTTGAAATATATTCAAACGAGCATCATGCTTCAGAAAATTTCTCCTGGCAACCTTACGTTTACTGGAAGCGAAAACCCTTTAAAGGCTCTTGCATTAATATTAATAAAAATGGATTGAGACAAACCTGGAATAAACCACTTAAAAAAAATGCTAAACCCTTTAAAATCTTTATATTTGGTGGCTCTACTGTCTGGGGGACTTTTGCCAGAGACGAAAATACTTTACCTTCTCAAATTGCTAAATTGCTGGCTGATAAAACTAACTATAATGTTACGGTTTTTAACTTTGGTGAAGATGCTTATGTCTCTAATCAGGAACTATTAGCCCTGATACTTGAAATTAGAAAAGGTAATATACCTGATATAGCAATATTTTATGATGGTTTTAACGATATTTTTACAGCTATCCAAAATGGTAAGGCAGGTGTACCTCATAATGAAATAGATAGAAAGCTTAATTTAAAAATTTATAATTCTACTGAAACCCAGGGTAAAAAGTTATTCTCTGATCTTATTTTAAATTCCGGTACCAACAGGCTTATTCAATATTTAGTTAATGTCATAAGAAATAAAGAAAATGACAGGTTACTTTATCAATCTGAAGAACTTGCTCAAAATGTAGTTGATACTTATATTACTAACATTAATATTATTGAAGCCATTGGAAAAAAACACCATTTTAAAACCATTTTTTACTGGCAGCCAGTTATTTATAATAAAATACATCCTACTGAATACGAAAAATATCAGTTAAATATAAACAAATTCATGGAAAACTTTAATAATATGGTTTATACCAATATAAAATCTTCTAAAACTCTTAAAAACAAACCGAATTTTCACAATCTGTGTGATTTGTTTAACAAAAACAACAATACTATATTTCTTGATCAGTGTCATGTTACTGAAAATGGCAATCTATTAATTGCTAAAAGAATAATTAAAGATATCCTGCCTGCATTAAAACCAACTACTAAATCTAATAATTTAACTGTTAATAAATGATTCCTCTAAAATCCTTTTACTGGTTATATCTACAATTATTTGATGACTTTAATAATACTTTTACTTAATAAATTAACTGTAATAAGTCGTCACTTGGGTGACACTTTAACAAAAAATCAAGCAACTTGAATGATGTTTTTATCAACCTCCATTTTACGACAAACGGCCAGTTTTTGTACTGGAAATAAACCTTTAATGCCCATA
>JBFMGH010000187.1:0-10795 GCA_040752795.1 Cyanobacteriota bacterium | reverse complement strand
ACACTAACAGCCTTGCAACACGATATGCGCATTGTAGTGTCTTAAAGGTTAAAGTAGGCGAAAGGGTTAAGCAAGGTCAGATAATAGCTATAGTAGGTAGCACAGGCCACAGCACAGGCCCGCATTTGCACTTTGAGGTAATTAAGAATGGGCTAACTGTAAACCCGTTAGATTATTTACCGAAAAGAAATTAATGAATTTAAAGGCTATTTAAAAGGTGTTTAAAGATTATTTAAAAGGTTATTTTTAATTATCAGAAATTCTCAAACTCCATGAATTTTTTCTCAAACTTCGCGACGGGTTATATTAATATTAGCTTTTTACGATTTTGTATAGATAATAGCCTCTGACAATACTGTTTATTGCAATTAATAATAGATTCTAGAAAATACAGGTGTGAGATTTTCTATGTAAAATGTATAAAAATACTTTGCAGCATATTGTATTGATATAATTGTTTCTTTAAAGTACTGGTATAAATATTGTAATAAACTAAAAAGATAATCAAAGTCATTTAATTATAAAAGTGCTGTTTTCTTTAAAAATATTGTTTTATAAGACTTATTAAATATTAAATAAGCATTTAAGCCTGCCAGTATAATAATTAACAAAAATTGTTCATCAAATTGTTGTCTGAAAGCATTGAAATAAGTAAAAAAATAAGGTTGAAGTTTGTTTTTTGTTGTAGTAGTATAACTTCTAATTAGGCGATATGAAAAAATAGTTAATTAATAATTTGCGTTTTAAGCAATTTATCTTTTCTTAAAATCTAATTTTTCTTAGAGGACTTCCCTTTAGTATCCAATTACTAGAGGAAACCTATAATGCCTATTATGTATGTACTCATTACTATTTAAGGGGAAAGACTATGGTCAATACAACAGCTTTAAATCCTCATGAAATGGCGTTAAAGAATTTTGACAAAGCTGCCAACGCTCTTGATCTTGATATTAACCTTAGAGATAGGTTAAAATATCCAGAAAGAGAATTAATTGTTCACTTTCCAGTAAAAATGTCTGATGGAAGTGTTAAAGTTTTTACAGGCTTTAGAGTTCAACATAACACAGCAAGAGGCCCAGCTAAAGGTGGTATTAGATTTCATCCAGATACAAATCTTGATGAAGTAAGAGCATTAGCAACATGGATGACCTGGAAATGTGCCGTTGTGGGCATTCCTTATGGCGGTGGCAAAGGTGGCGTATGTTGTAATCCAAAAACAATGACTCTTCATGAGTTAGAGGGTCTGACAAGAAGATTTACAAGTGAAATTTCTATTATAATTGGCCCTGAAAAAGATATTCCTGCTCCAGACGTCTATACAAATCCTCAAACAATGGCCTGGATTATGGATACTTATAGTATGACAAAAGGTTATTGTGTACCTTCAGTTGTTACAGGTAAACCATTAGAAATAGGTGGTTCACTTGGAAGAAATGAAGCAACAGCCAGAGGCACAGTCTATACAGTTGAAGAAGCTTGCCGTAAACTTGGCATTAATGTTGAAAAATCAACTACAGTTGTTCAAGGCTTCGGTAATGCAGGCGCTATAGCTGCAGGATTTATGAATGATTTAGGATCAAAAGTAATTGCTGTTTCTGATTCTAGAGGAGCAATTATTAACCAAAACGGTTTAGATATTCCTAAAGTCGTTGAATTCAAAGCTAAAACCGGTAGCGTAGTAGGATTCCCTGGATCTGATGAAATAACAAATGATCAGGTTCTTGAATTAGAATGTGATATTCTTATTCCTGCTGCTCTTGAAAACGTAATTACCCCTGAAAATGCCAACAAAATTAAAGCTAAAATTATTGGTGAGGCTGCTAATGGTCCAACAACTCCAGAAGCTGATGAAATTCTTCACAGTAATGGCATATTTATGATTCCTGATATTTTAGCTAATGCTGGCGGCGTTACAGTATCCTATTTTGAATGGGTACAAAACGTACAACATTTATTCTGGAAAGAAATCGATGTTAATGAAAAACTTAAATCAATTATGGTTAAGAGTTTCAATGACGTTGTTAAAATATCTGAAGAGAAAAATGTTAATATGAGACTGGCAGCAAATATGTTAGCTATTCAAAGAGTTGCTAACGCTGTTAAATTAAGAGGTATTTATCCATAAAAATATCTCATAGAAGCTTTTTTAGGCCTGCAACAATGTTGCAGGCCTATTTGTACTTTAAAACTTATAAATGACTAGTCTTTTGTCCTTTCTGCCTGTGCTCACAAATCATTGATATTTCATTAACAATAACTATCACAGGTGTCATAATTTAGTAAAACGCTCGATTGTAGAGCTTAGCTTTTTATGAAATTAATTAAATATTTTACAAGCTATTTACAGGGAAAAAAGATCATTAATTATAATAAAATTTAGAAATTCAATACTAATATTGCCAATTGTGATTTTTTTCTCTACAATCTTGCTCATATGTTTTTGAATATTATCAAAACAATTAAAATAAATTTTTTCCCAGAGAATTAAATTAGTCAGTATGCTAAAAAAGAGTTTTACTATGAGGGAGGAATAAATAATGTCTGAAGATAGAAAAATTGAAAATCCATATGTGTTGACATTAGAGAATTTTGATTTAACTGCAGAAAAACTAAATTTACATAAAAATTTAGCCAGAAGAATTAAGTATCCTGAGAGAGAACTAACTGTTAATTTTCCGGTCAAGATGCGTAATGGAGATGTGGAAATATTTACTGGCCACAGAGTGCAGCATAACACTGGCAGGGGCCCTGCTAAAGGTGGTATAAGATTCCATCCGGAAGCCAATTTAGATCATTGTAGGGCATTGGCCACATGGATGACCTGGAAATGTGCTGTTGTGGGAATCCCTTATGGCGGTGGCAAGGGTGGTGTTATGTGTAACCCCCTTGAGATGAATGCTCACGAGCTTGAAGGGCTTACAAGGAGATTTACTAGTGAGATTTCAATAATTATAGGTCCTGAAAGAGATATACCTGCTCCAGATGTTTATACTAATGCTCAAACAATGGCCTGGATTATGGATACTTACAGTATGGTTAAGGGTTATTGTGTTCCTGGTATTGTTACAGGCAAGCCTCTTAGTGTTGGCGGCTCTCTTGGAAGGCATGAAGCTACTGGCAGAGGGGTAGTATTTACTGTTGAATGCGCCTGTGAGCGTCTTGGTATTGACATGAAAAAGGCGACAGCAGCGGTGCAAGGCTTTGGTAATGTTGGTAGTATTGCTGCTAAGTATTTGCATAAAAATGGTACAAAAGTTATTGCAGTTAGCGATGTTAAAGGTGGAATCAGAAATGATGAAGGCTTAGACATACCAGCAGTTATGAAGCATTGTGTTGAAACGGGATCCTGTGTGGGATTTCCTAATACTGATCCTGTTTCTAACGAAGAGTTATTAGAACTTGAAGTTGATATATTAGTTCCTGCAGCACTTGAAAATCAGATTCATAGATATAATGCTAATGATATCAAGGCAAAAGTTATTGCTGAGGGTGCTAACGGCCCAACAACACCTAAAGCTGATGAAATTCTTTTTAAGAATGGTGTTTTTGTCATTCCTGACATATTAGCTAATGCTGGAGGTGTTACGGTATCGTACTTTGAATGGGTGCAGAATATACAACATTTGTTCTGGAAAGAAATTGATGTTGTTGACAAGCTTAAAAGTATTATGATTAAGTCTTTTGAAGATGTTATAAATACGGCAAAAGAACATAAGGTGCATAATCGACTTGCTGCAAATATGTTAGCTGTAGCAAGGGTTGCAGAAGCAATTAAAGATAGGGGTATTTATCCATAAGGGATAATAAATGTTTCTATAAGAGAGGGCTGTTAAATAGCCCTCTCTTTGGATTTTAGTTTTAAAAATTCTCCAGTTAAATATAAAGAGCCAGTTATTATTATTAAAGAATTAGTTTTTTTTAAGTTTTGAGCTAAATTTAAAGCATTAGTTAGGTTATCAGCAGTTTTAATATTTATATTAAGATTTAGTTTATTTGCTAAATCTTCCAAAGCCTTTTTTGGCGTAGGATTGTTTGTATCAGGTTCAGTAAATATAACATTATCACCGGAATTGAATAAATTTTTAATCATTTGCTCGGAGTTTTTATTTTTTAATGTTCCGAATATGAAACATTTATTGTATTTGGAAAAGAAAGTATCCAGGGTTATTTTCAACGCCTGTGCTGCTGAAGGGTTGTGAGCACCATCAAGTAGAATATTTTGGCCAGGTATAAATTCTGATCTACTGCTCCATTTAGTATTTTCAATTCCATTTACAATGTTATGTGTTGAGATTTTATAATTTAATTGTTTTAAAACCTCAGCTGCTTTTATTGCTAAAACAGCATTTTCTTTTTGATGGCTACCTATTAAAGGTAATTTAATTAATAGAGGGCCATTATTTTCTGATATGAACTGACTGAGTGTATTAGCATTAGAAAAAACTCTGAAATTATTTGAATTAGATGGAATAAACTTGCTGTTGTTTTGTATAGATTGTTTTTCAATTATATTGTAGCCTATATTGTTTTTATCAGCTATAGTTACAGAGCCAGCTTTTATAATACCTGCTTTCTCTTTTGAAATATCATCAATAGTGTTACCTAAAAGTTCTGTATGATCTAAATCAATGCTAGTAATAATACTTAGCAAGGGTTTTATAATAACATTTGTAGCATCATATTTACCGCCAAGCCCAGTTTCTAAGAGCATTATATCAATATTATTGTCATTAAAATACATAAATGCTAAAACTGTCAGGAATTCAAACAAGGTTAAGCTCTCTAATTTGTGCCTATTTAGTAGTTGAAATATTTTATTGGAATAATTTGTAAAATCTTTTTTGGAGATTTTAGTATTATTTATAGTAATTCTTTCTGTGTAATCAACCAAATGAGGACTGGTGAAAGAAGCTACATTGTAGCCTGCATCCATTAGAATAGTTTCAATGTATTTTAAAACACTACCTTTTCCATTTGTTCCTGCGATATGAATAGCATGAATATTATTTTGCGGAGAGCCAATATGCTCTAAAAAATTATTAATCCTTGCTAGACCTAATTTGATAGCAAACATACTGCTATTATTCAGGTAATTTATTAATGAATCATAAGACTCAAATTCTGTTATAGTATTCATTATGTCTGGCCTGCTAACCAACAAGAGATGAAATTAGGTCATTTATAGTTTCAATTTGTGTTTTAATTTCTTTTACTCTTATATGAGTCTGGTGTTTTATTTCATCTGGCGCATTAGACATAAACTTCTGGTTATTTAACCGGTTTTCAAGAGATTTCATCTCTTTTTCAAGTTTTTCAAGTTTTGTTTTTTGTCTTTGAATCTCTTTATCAATATCAATTAATCCACCGAGTGGTACAATAATCTTACTGGTGCCAACCACAGCACTGGCACATTGAGGAGGCGTTTCGGCAGTTAAGTCATTACTAATATTGACAGAATTTGCCCTGGCAAGTATTTCAATATACTTTTCTGAAGCCTGAAATGCTGTTTTTTCAAGCGGATCATAGCTTTCAATAATAACATCAAGTTTCTGGTTATGTTGAATGTTTAATGATTGCCGGATATTTCTTATTGAAGATATTAAATTTGCTACGAGTTCCATCTGAACATCAACAGATTTGTCAATTTGAGATTCATCAGGCATCGGGAATTTATTAAGCATTAATGTAACACTGGATTTATCTTGAGGTATAAGCTGCCAGATCTCTTCAGTTATGTGTGGCATAACAGGATGTAATGTTTTAAGAATGCCATCCAGGACATATTTTAAAACTCTTTGTGTATTTATTTTTCTTTTATCATTTGATAGTTGTGTTTTAGCAATTTCTATATACCAATCACAATAAATATTCCAAGTGAATTCATACATTATTTGTGCATATTCGCCAATATGAAAAGTTTCAATAGATTTATGAACTTTCTGAAGCATTTGATTATATTGACTCAGGATCCATCTATCAGCTATAGTTAAGTCGTTAAAATTAATGGGCTCATTATCAACACCCTCAAGGTTCATTAAAACAAATCTTGAAGCGTTCCACAATTTGTTTGCAAAGTTTCTGCCATATTCAAATTTTTCGTCAGATAATTTAATATCCTGGCCACCGTAGGTATTAAGGCTGGTAAGAGTAAATCTAAGAGCATCGCTTCCGTATGTTTCAATAATTTCTCTTGGGTCCATAACGTTACCGAAAGATTTACTCATTTTTTTACCATCTTTATCTCTAATCAAACCGTGAATATAAACATATTTAAATGGTGATTGATCAGTAAATTCGTATCCCATTACAACCATTCTGGCTACCCAAAAGAATATAATATCGAAGGCGGTAACAAGAACAGAAGTAGGGTAGAATTTATTAAAATCTGGTGCGTCTAGATCAGGCCATCCCATTGTTGAAAATGGCCATAGCGCTGATGAAAACCATGTATCCAGTACATCTGTTTCTTGTTGAATATTTAATGACCTACATTTTGAACAACATTGAGGTTTATCAATAGCAACTATCATTTCACCACATTCGACACAATGGTAAGCAGGTATCTGGTGCCCCCACCATATTTGACGACTTATGCACCAATCTCTAATGTTATGCATCCAGTCGAGGTATATTTTGGTCCAGCGATCGGGAACGAAAATAAGTTCACCTTTTTCAATAGCTTCAATAGGCTTTTCAACAAGTGGTTTCATCTTAACAAACCATTGTTCAGATAAATAGGGTTCAACTACAGTATTACATCTTTGACAATGTCCGACATTGTGGTTGTGTTTTTTGGCTCTAATAAGTAACCCGTGAAGCTTAAGGAGCCCGATGGTTTGTTCTCTTGAAGCATATCTATCAAGTCCACGTACATCTGAATGCACTCTGTCATCTGTGACCATTTTACCTTCATTATCTATAACCCATACAGGTGATAGATTATGTCTTTTGCCAATTTCATAATCATTAGGATCATGTGCAGGTGTGATTTTAAGCGCACCGGTTCCAAAGTCTCTTTCTACGGCATCATCAGCAATAATAGGAATACTTTTATTAATAAGAGGTAAAACAACTTTTTTGCCAAGTAAATGTTTATATCTTGGATCGTCAGGATGAACTGCTACAGCTACATCACCATACATTGTTTCAGGCCTGGTAGTAGCAATAATAATAGCTCCCATTTCGTTTTCCAGAGGATAGCTTATTTCCCACAGATGTCCTTCTTCTTCTTCGTAGTCAGTTTCTATATCACTAATAGCACTGGTACACCTGGGGCACCAGTTAACAATATAAGCACCTTTATAAATGAGGCCTTTTTCATAAAGTCTAACAAAAACTTCTTTTACGGATTTTGAGCACCCTTCATCGAGCGTAAAACGCTGTCTGGACCAATCAAAGGATACTCCAAGCTGTTTGAATTGATCTAATATATCACTTCTTCTTGCGTTAGCCCATTCCCAGACGATTTCTAGAAACTTATCATGTCCCAAGTCATACCTTGTTTTATTTTCATTGCGAAGATTTTTCTCGACAATATTTTGAGTAGCAATTCCAGCATGATCAGTTCCAGGCAACCATAGAGTAGCTTTACCAAGCATCCTATTGTAACGAATTAATATATCTTGCAATGTATTATCAATTGCATGGCCCATATGTAAAATACCTGTAACATTCGGAGGTGGTATCACAATAGAAAATGATTCAGCCTCGCTATGGGCATCAGCTTTAAAGCAATCGTTTTCTTCCCAAAATTTATATATCTTTTTTTCAGTAGCTCTTGGATCATAAACAGATGCTAAATTTTGCATTTTATTACCTCTCTATATATGCCATTTGTATAATAATTCGCTGCAAATGAAGTAATTATAATACATTCTTAGTACATTTCAGACCATTCAAAAATATATCACAAATAATGTGTAATTATTACTTTCTTGCTCATATTTGAAAACTAACTTATTATATTAAACATATAATTTAATAATCTTTTAAATGATTAACATATACATGAGCAAATTAAAACTTTGATAAGAGGAGTAACTTGAGAGGTGGATAGAAAATTGGGAGCACAATTAAACTTAAAACCAGATTTAGATAGGGACAATAGTGTAGTAGATTTTGACGATTTATGGATTAAAGAACCAGAAGCATACTCTAATGCACCAGGTGTATATGTTAGAGGTGACAAAGACAAAGAAAACGAGATAGATGCTTTATGGTCTGGTGTTAGAGAGACAAGTGTTAGAAGAACCCCTGCAGCACTATTACTTGGCATAGGTTTTACTGCTGGAGTCTTAATAACATTTATTGTATCAACAATATTATTCTGGGGTACTGGCCCTAAAGTAGATACAAACAATATAGATATTACAAAACTAGAAACCCCAGTTGTCGAGCAAACACAACAAAGTATAAATGTACCTGAAGATACACTTAATAATGCTAATAATGACCATAAAAAGTATAAAGATCTTATTAGTTATACTATTCAACCTGGTGATAGTCTCGGTAGAATTGCAGAAAGATTTTATAAGTCATCTTCTCCACAGTATGTTAATTTAATACAGAAAGCTAACAATCTTAAATCTGCTCATAGTATCACAGCTGGAGACAGATTATTAATTCCTGTAAAGAAATAATTCAACTGTGTTGATATTTATAATTAAAATAAGATTTGTATAAATTGCAGTAATAATAAATATTTCGGTTAAAATTAATACATAAGAACATTTATATAAAAATTGTTCTGTTACAATTTTTTCTAAAAAGGTATTGACTATTTAATACAATCCTTAGTATAATCACGTCGTAATGTTGCTAGTTTTAAAGAAGGGATGGTTTATGAATAAGGAAGAATTAGTACAAGAAGTAGCTAAAAAAACAAAAACAACACAAAAAGAAGCAGCTGAAATTATTACAACTACTATAGATGTAATTTCAAGAACAGTTGCAAAAGGTAAAAAAGTTACATTAGTTGGATTTGGTACTTTTGAAGCTCGTAAAAGAGCAGCAAGAACCGGCAGAAACCCACAAACAGGTAAAGAAATTCAAATCCCAGCTAAAAAAGTGCCTGTTTTCTCCGCTGGTAAAAAATTCAGAGAATTGGTAAATAAATAATCAAAAGTTACTAAATTAAACTATGTAATAATTTTTAGGGACGATTTATATAAAGATCGTCCCTCCATATTTTTTAGGAGGCTTCAATGGGAAATATATATGACATAACGATTCCAATGCATTCTGATATGCCAGCATTTCCGGGGGATGAAAAAGTATTTGAAATCTATGATATTCTTAAAGTTGAACAAGGAGATGCATATACTATAAGAAAAATAAAGCTATTAACTCATACCGGAACACATATTGATGCTCCAAGCCACTTTATACCTCATGGAAGAACTCTTGATCAGCTAGATTTATCAAAGTTTACTGGTAAAGCAATGGTGGTTAAAATTAATAATCAAGAAAAAGTAAGTATTGATGAGGTAGGAGATTTACAAATAGAGCCTGATATTATTATCTTGTTTAAAACAAGAAATTCTCAAATATGGAAAGAAAACAAAAATTTTGAAGAAAAATATGTTTATGTTACACCTGAAACAGCACAATTTCTTGTTGAAAAAAAAGTAAAAGCAGTAGGAATAGATTACTTAAGTATTGACAAATATGGTGAAGAAGTCAAACCTCTTGTACATCTTAAATTATTAGAAAATGATATTCCGATTATTGAAGGTTTAAATTTATCTGAAGTATCTGAAGGATTATATAGATTTACCTGTTTGCCTTTAAAAATGATAGGTGTTGATGGCTCACCAGCCAGAGCAATTTTGGAGGATTTATAGAGGTAGATATATGGATAATAAAATACTTAGAGCAGCAGAAATATTGGCTAAAAGTGATAGAGTTGTGGTTTCAACAGGTGCTGGGGTGTCAAGAGAAAGTGGAATACCTACGTTTAGAGAATGTCAGGAAGGGTTGTGGGCAAATTTTAATCCTGAAGAACTTGCAACTGTTGAAGGTTTTCTTAAAGATCCACCAATGGTTTGGAACTGGTATCAGTCGAGAATAGAAAAGATTCTTGATGTAGAGCCTAATGAAGGTCATTATGCAATAGCCAGAATGCAGGATATGTTTTTAGAGTTTCATCTTATAACCCAAAACATTGATAATCTGCATAAAAAAGCAGGCTCCAGAAATATATGTGAGCTTCATGGAAATATATTTGAATTTAAATGTTTTGATGAAGAGATATTAATTGATGAATTGCCTGATACAGATGAAGTACCACCAAGATGCCCCAATTGTGGGGCAATGATAAGGCCTAATGTTGTGTGGTTTGGTGAGCAATTACCAGAGCATCAGATATCTCACGCTTTTAGGGTGGCAGGTAGTTGCGATACTATGATTGTTGTCGGAACATCAGGTATGGTTCAGCCTGCCGCATCTTTACCTTATGTTGCTAAAAGGAATTCCAATACTTCTATAATAGAAGTAAACCCGAACTCTAGTGGCATAACATCTATTGCAGATGTTTTTTTACAGGGTAAATCAGGTGAAATATTACCAGAATTATTAGAAAAGCTAGAAGAAATTAAAAATACGAAGGTTTAACAGGAGGCCAGGCTATGAAAAAATCTTTAATCTTTATTTTAGTTATATTTTGTTGTTTTACTACAATAGTTAGAGCTGAAGATAAAGATGATGGCTTTACAGTTAGTGAAACAAGTGGTGATATGGGCGTTCCCAGTTCTAATACGAAAATGTCACCAAAGGTTTCAAAAAAAATAGAGAAGGA
>JBFMGH010000186.1:0-7404 GCA_040752795.1 Cyanobacteriota bacterium | reverse complement strand
AGTAATCCTTGTTAAAAGATTGCAAAAGTTCTTTAATATTGTCCAGATTTTTAATTATTTTTTGTTTGTATGGATTCATCTTACTCAAATAATGGTAGCGTATACGCTACCATTATGTGCTTAAAAACTAAAAATTTCAATTCCTCTTTTTACTCATTTTTTATAACAGGTAAGAAAAACCGCTAAATCTGTAGCAACTTTGTCCAGTCATTAGCTAAAAGTTTTCAGCTGTAAGTTACAAAGCAAGCAGCACTAATAAATCTAAAATAGTGCTGCTTGGCCTCTTGCCGCCCGCTGCGTCGCCCGGCACTCGGTTGCAACATGCTTGTTGTTTTTTGCTCCGCTGCGCAAAACCTCCTTGTTTTGCTGCTCGCAAAAAACCGCCGCCTTCCCTGCTCAGGTTTCTTGTTAATTATTAACGGTAAACCCCTCTACTTGTTGGCATTTTATAACAATCAATGATGTCGTGGTTTTAGTAAAACCACGACACAAAGGCAAAAGGCTCAATTCTGCCCTTTTTTCAGGGCCCTCTTGCGTTCGTTTGCAACACTCTAAAAACACTGGCGGCTTTCACTCCGGATCGGCTTCCGTGCCTCGCCCGTCGTGCCGGGTGCAACATCGTGTTGCAACTAAAGCCTTTTTCCTGTGTTTTTTGCGCTTATGCTTCTCTCACCGGGGCACCCCGGCATAATTCAGGGCCAATAATAACAATTTTTCAGTGAAATTCAGTATAATGAACAACAAATACATGATCAACATACACGTGAGTATATTTCTATCCCCACAGTACAAAAAAATGTCGTGGAAGCGCCTTCCACGACATTGTAAAATGAAACCTACTCCCCACAGGGCTTTTGAGACTTGTTTTTACAAATCAATAAACCACAACCCCCTAAAACCCTTGTAGTTAAAGGTTTCTATCATGTCGCAACTTTTATTTCAATAATGTGGCTATATCTCTAAAACCACTCAAAACTCTTAGTATCACTATTGCTTCTTCCCTGATCTGATAAATTATCAAATAGCTCTTTACTGACCAGAATCTCACATCTTTCTTCGTTAAATCTTTTCTCTTGTGCCCTAACTTGGGCATTGTTACAAACTTCTCAAAGGCCTCTTTAAATTCAATCATAAGATTCCTGGCGGCTGCAGGGTTATCAAGAGATATATAATCACCTATTTCTATTAAATCTTTCCTGGCTTCTTCAGTTATTACATATTTCATTCTTTGTACCTGTCAATAATATTTTGCATGGCTTCTGTACCCTCAATAACATCATTTCGGTCAGCTGCTTCAATTCCCTTTGCTATTTCATAGTTGAGCTGTTCAATTCTATGCTTCTGTATTATTTCCTTTTCAAACAATAACCTTAAAGCATCTCTGATAACTTCACTAGCGGAGCTGTATAATCCTATTTGAACTTTCTCATGTACCATTCTTTCTAATTCTGATGGCAAAGAAATATTCATATTTTTGTACACCTCATGTTTTGAATAACTATGATTATTATAACAAAAAATGCATCAAAAATAACAATTTTTGTTATAAGCTGGTATAGATTTACAAATCAATAAACCACGAATCGTCAGATCGCTTGTTGTGTAAGTATTTAAGGGTTGTCGATATGTCTTCATGGCCAAGTGCATCTTTGATGCCCTGAAAAGATACACCTTGCTTCATAAGCTCGGTCGCAAAACCATGCCTGAAACAATGGGGCGTTATGTTCTTACCCAGTACTTCTTGAGCAAGTTTTGAAATAATTCGTTCTATTTGTCTCTGGCCAATACCGAAGATGGTTTCTTTGCCACTTTCAAACGTGCGCAATTTTTGCGCTAACCCTGATTGAAGTTTTATTTTTCTTTCTTTATTGCCTTTGGCTATGAAAGTTAAATAAAACCTTCCGGATTCTTTTTTGATGTTGTCTTTTTTCAGACTTGCCAGCTCTGTAACTCTTATGCCTGTTATGAATAACGTTTTCATAATTAAAGCATCTCGTTCGTTGCTGGCTGCCCTTATGAGCCTTTTTGCTTCTGAATACTCAAGTTTTCTGTCTGGCCTGAAGGATTGAGGGGTTATGCCTTCGATGGCAAGTTCTGTTCGCGTGAGCCACTTGTAATACGTTTTAACGACACTGACAATTTTGTTCTGGGTGGTGTCTTTGTAACCCTGTGCATAGTTCATAAGCAATTCCGGGGTGAGCTGTTCAATTTTGATACACTGTTCTTTTAAATAATTTAAAAAGTTTGTTAATACGGAGCGGTATGTTTTCTTTGTTTGCATGCTGAAATTCTGGCTTAAATAAGCCTCTAACATTTTTCATCACCTCTTTTAGATAGTTGTCTGGCTCTTGTTATACAAACCCCTCTGCCTTATTTATAGCCCCTGTTTTTTAAAAAGTTGCATAGAATAAGTTAAAACAGGCTAAATTGTTACATAAACCATTGTTATTGTTACATTTTTACATTAGTTGTTATTTAGTGTAATTTTTGATAAATTCATTGTTCATTCTTTTTATAAAAATAGGTTTTATTATGTTTCGCCTTGATTATTTTATTCTGTTTGCTCTTTTTGTTTTATCTATTTATTTTGCTTACAATGCTACTGATTGGCCTATTTTGTTTTGGTTAACTTGGGGATTCCTCTTCTTAATGGGTTTAAGCTTAATGCAATCAAAACTTTCAACCGCTCTCGTTTCTGTTTTTATTACTATAATTACTCTCTATTTTTTTATGTTAGTTTTACCTTTCAAGTTCTTACTTTTTACCATCGTCTTATTTATCGCTTATACTGTGATTTTTTATCGCATAGAATGGGAACCTGAAGAAGAAAAAGATGATAATGAGAAAATAGATTTAAGTACAAACGATAATAAAGATGATATTAAAGAAGCATTAACAGTAAAAACAGATTATATAAAAGACTTAAGAACCCGCAGACTTACAGTTAATAATTTTTTATTGTTGCAGCGACAGTTTTTTTAACAGCTCTAATAACTATATATGATAAAGAAATCCCTTTTTTGTTTAACATTATAGTTATGACTATGATAGTTTTTAGTCTATTATGGCTAAAAACCATTGTTCAGTACCAAAGAGAGACCTATCGCAACTCTGAATATATACGTTCTTTATTAAAAACGATTAAGAGAAAATGCGACACAACAAAATTAACTGCGTATTTAACTGTTTTAGAAGATCAATACAAAAAACCTAAAGCTGAAGAAGAAAAATATTTTATGCTTTTGAAACCTAAGCACTGGGTAACAGACCAATTCTTGATAGTTCTCTTTATTGCAGTTCTTTTTCTTATATGGTTTGTAAGATTATTTTATCCGATCCCCTGTATCATAAAGGAAATACCTTTGAACCAAGTTTTTAATAATTTATTTAACATAACATTGTTTTAAACCACCCTTAAAATCTGACATACCTATCACAAAAATTAGCCAGCGATTCATGACACAATTCTGTCAATTTTAAATAAACTTTCAGGGTTTTTATTTACTTTTTAATGACCAAACTCTGACATAAGCTTTCTGATCTTAAGGATATTTTCTTCTTTGTCGGCCCTGATCCATTCTACAACATCTTCAGGTAGCCTAATTTGGTTTGTTGGACCTTTTACGCTTCCAAAAGGGCGCCCTGCGCCTTCTCTTCTCCCACCTCTATTACTAATATTTGTTTGTGCCTGCTCTACAGCATCTTTTATAAAACCAGGGGCCTCTACTTCCTCAACAACTTCCCATTCTTCAGGAGAGAATTCTTCTATATCTGGATAATTTTTTCTATTTTCATACTTCATTATCTACTTTTCCTTTTATAAAATTTATAACAAAATTTTGAAGCATCCATTGCATGGTAGACAAAAAGGCTTTCATTGATTCCTATTTCAAGTATCCTTCCAGAAAAAGTTTTACCAACAGTTAAAACAGCTTTACCTCTTCTTAAAAAAATCTTATCAGGATCGACTAATATTTCGTCTACTTCTTCTGGCGTTACACCATGCTTCTCCAGATTTTCATAATGATATGAAAGTTTCATTGGATTACACCATTATTATAGATTATTTAACACAATTATTCAATCATACTTTTTTAAACAAAATATCCCAGATGCTATATTTTTTTAAAGTTTTAACTTTTTCATTTAAGACCCTGCCTGTAAATTTACTCCATAACCTATATATAACCACCACAGCTATTACAACTTTTTCCACCAGGCATCATCTTTTTTACCTGTTTCTTCGAGTTGTTGCTGAAGCATTTCAATTTTTGCTTTTAAAGTTGCATTTTCCTGAATTACTTTAAAGTACTCTTCTTTTGTTTTGCTCTCACTATCTGTTAACAATTTTGCTTGTCCTGCACGCTCTGCCAGATTTCTGTTATCTTCATACATACTACGAAGTAACTCTAATATTTGATCTTGCCTGCCTGTTACAACATCTTCAATTTCATCATACCCTGACTTTTTAGGTAATGTAGCTACACCAACTACATTGCTTTCTACAGGGCTAGTTTCGCTGTCGCTACTTAACAATTCGTTATCCTGCACCAAAACCTTTTTTACGTCTCTTCCATCGACCTTTTCTACAGTGTAACTAACCCTGTTTTTTTCCATCCAACGATATACTGTTACATCACTTACATTTTTTAATTTCGCATACTCCAAAACGCTCAGTGTTTTCATTACTTCTACTCCCTTAGCTACATGTAAACTAACTGTAGTTACCTCTTGTTAAATTGTAGCTACTTGCCCTCTTTGGGGCAAAACTGTAACATGCATGAAAAAGAGAACAAAAAGAAAACGAGCTGAAAGCTCGCCATAATTACTTTTAATTATTGGTATAATATCTCTTTTTTATCTGGCGGGCAATATCTGAAAATAATAAAAGTTTAAAACAACAATTAATGGTGTTTTAAGGGGGGGGTTTAATTTTATTTCTTAACAATACAGGAGATGGTTACGATGACAGGCAACTTAGCACTCAAATCAGATCAATTTAAACACTACAGCTATCAGCACATTCAGGGGGTTATGCTTGTAACCTTGAATAGACTTGCCCTTGACTTAAACCTCTCCCATTTTGAATATAGATTAGTGGCTACGCTTATCAGCTTCTGGAATAAAAAGCAGGGTGTCGCTTTTCCCTCCACCAGACTCTTAGCTGAACATTGCAAAATGAGCAATACAACTGTATCAAAAGGCCTGAAAAAATTATCTCAACTGGGGTTAATTAAAATTTTTAAACACCCTCAGAACAACCGCCACAATTATTATCTAAATTTAGATTTATTGTTCCCTCAAAAAGAAACCACCCCCGCTACTCCATGCAAAACCACACATGACATAAAACTCATGCAGACTAAAACAGATAAAGAAAAAACATCATGCAGAGTTAATTATTTGTTTCCAGTTAAACAAATTAGTTTTTATGATGATTCTTTTTCTATATTCCTTCAAAATAACTCATGTAACAATATTGACAGGCATAGAAGGAGTTTAAAGGGCAATGAAAATTATTTTAGATAGTAAAGAATCAAACAAAAATCTATTAAAAGCAAACAGTTGAAAAAATTTAGATCTTAGAACATTATATTATTTATGATTGTTAAACTTGATTTATTTAATGAAATAAAAGAAACTGCCATTATTGCCCTTTTTAATGATGACTATTTGATGAATAAACTTGTACTTAAAGGTGGTAGTTGTATTGAGCTAGCATACAATCTTCATGCCAGATCTTCTAAAGATATAGATTTTTCTATGCAGGGTGAATTTGACAATCAAGCATTGAATGAAGTTACTTTAAAAATAGAAACTCAGTATAAGAAGTTCTTTAATAATATTGGCTATTATCCGTTTGATTTTAAGCTTAAAAATAACCCCCGGTATTTGCCTGAAAATATTAAAATGTCTGGCTATGCTTTAAGTTTTAAATTGGTTTCAATGGAAAACTATAATCTGTATAAAAATGATCTTTTAAAACTTAGAAATAATTCTATAGCACTTGGTGCCGGTGACAAAAAAGACTTTATTATTGAAATAAGTAAATATGAGTATTGTGAACAAAAGGAACTTAAGGAAATAGGTGGTCATAAGGTCTTTGTTTATTCTCCAATGCTTATAGTTTTTGAAAAGTTGCGTGCAATTTGTCAAAAGATGAAAGAATATAGAAACAGAGAAGAAGACCTTGACCTTCCTAGAGCTAGAGATTTTTATGACATTTATCTGGTTGACACAGAGCTGGGCCCCATTGATTATAAACTGGAAGAAAACAGGCATATTTTGGAAAAGGTTTTTGAAGCAAAAGACGCTGATCTTAACCTTTTAAGTCGTGTTAAGGATAAACGAGCTATTCATAGTAATGATTTTCAAACGGTTTTGCAAACAGACTTTCGTGATCCAAAAAGAATACAAATTTTTGATTATTACTTTGAGTACGTTTTAGGCATTATCTATAATGATTTAGAGGAATTCTGGGTAGTATAAGTTCCACCGTTCACTAAATTTTCTGTCATTGTAGCGTAATTCTCTTTGTACAAAAAATCTGTATTGTATGCCAGGTGCTTCAAAAATATTTAAATCTGATTCTTTATACCCTGCTTTTTCCATAAAAAACCCAATAGCTTGATGATATGGATAAATAAAATCGAGCTCATTTAACATTATTAAAAGTTTATTTGGTTTTACAATTCCTTTAGCCTTTTTGTAGGTATTTAAAACCTCATAAGTACCCCCACAGTATTGAGGAGAAACGGTTATATCAATGAGTGTCCTTTCAATATTTGTTACTTTAAGTGTTTGGTCATTGAACCTTTTTTTTATAACCCCGGTATTGTTTGTATATTTTCCATTAATGATATTTATTGTGTTTGTTTTATAGGTTGTTAGATTTTGAGTTATTCTTGCTGGACTGTAAAAAGCTTTATCTAGATTTTTTTGTTCGAGCGGCATTTTTTGGATTGTCTTAAGAGGTTTAAGATGTTCCTTATTGACAAAAACATCTTTAGGGATGTTGTTTGTCAGGTTATGGAGAAAAACAGCTGTATAGTGTGAAAGATAAGCCTGAGGGTCTATAGATAAAGCTAGCTCATAAACGTCGGGGGGGGCCTTGAAAAAACGCGTAAAATTTTTGTTGAAAAATTTTAATTGGAATTTTTTTGTCAGTAGATTATTTTCATTTAAAACTTTATTGAATGTATTTGTGGGAGTGTTTTTGTAAACATATTTTAGCTCGATACATTTTTGGTATAGTTCTGTTAAATCCTGAAGGGTATAGTAATCCTTGTTAAAAGATTGCAAAAGTTCTTTAATATTGTCCAGATTTTTAATTATTTTTTGTTTGTATGGATTCATCTTACTCAAATAATGGTAGCGTATACGCTACCATTATGTGCTTAAAAA
>JBFMGH010000185.1:0-9503 GCA_040752795.1 Cyanobacteriota bacterium | reverse complement strand
GGGTGCAAAAATTTATACTTTTGCGGATAATAACTTTGAATCAGGTGAATTGAGATTTGTTTCAAACAGACTAAACATTGATCCAAATATTTCTAATATAAATTCTACAGGTGCTACAGCTATAATTAGCAGAAAAACAGATGGCCGAACATATATAACTAATGCAGATCCAGGCATTGACAAGCTATGGCTTACCGCTGATGAGCTTAATAGCATTAGTTGTAACTTGTTACATATTGGCAATCATATTAATACTAATAATTCTACTGAAAGAGTAGTTGTTGGTAGTGTAATAAACATTAATAAAAATGTTGAGTTAAACACTAAAGAGAGATCAGAATTTCAGAGTAGCACTACTTTTAATGTTAGCGGAAATCTTACAATTACTGGAGAAGGACAATATACACCATTGTCTGATTTATTTATTTCTCCTTTTGTGAATATTTCAGCAACTGGTAATTTAAATATAAATACTGATGACTGTAAAATATACAGAGATGGTGTTATATCAGCTAATGATATTAATATTTATGCAGATAACTATGTGTATTTAGTTAAAACAAGATTTAATTCTAATAAGGATATAAGCTTTATTTCAAATGAATTTAAGATAGATAGCAGTTATGACAACTTTGTTTCAACTTTTAATGCTACTGAAGGCCGTATTATTTTTAGCAGATCAACTGAAGGTAATTATTATATAGGAGAACAGGGTATTATTAATCCTGATTTGCTAAGTAGATTTAATACTAATGAAGTTGTGATAGGTAACCATATTAATACAAATAATAACACTAATAATATTTTTATTTCTAAAGATATTACAACAAATGAATCTACTAAATTAACTCTTGAAGCTAAAGAGAATATTTACTCTGGCAGAGCAATAATAAATGCTAATGGAGATATAAATTTAATTGCTGTTAATGGAAATATTGGCGAACTTACTCATTACATAAATATAAATCAAAATGAAACCGGTAATATTTCTGCCAGTGCATCAGAAAACATATTTCTAAATGAAATATCAGGAAATATGAATATTAATAACATTATAAGTAATAATAATGGTGATATATACCTTACATTACAGGATGAAAATGGTTCAATAATAGATTATAAAAATGATGGCACCAGCAACATCACTGGTGGTAATCTATATATTAAAAACCCTGTTGACATGCAAAGCTTTTATTATATTGGTATAGCCGGAGATGCTACCAGAGATAACAAAGGCTACTCAACAACTTTTTTTCTTGAAAAAATGAAAGCTTATGGTCAAAACTGGGCTAATATACCTTCAAGCAATGTTACTATTTTTGATGACACCGTGACCAGTTTTGATAAAATTGATATTCTTGGAACACTTGAATTTTATGCCAGTAAAATGCGTGAAAATGATATGCTATTTATTAATTATAATGGTCATGGTGGCTCAGATAACGATAATGACCCTATAGATGAAAATAATGGCACAGCTCTAAACCTAGCTGATGAATATTTAGTTACAAATAGTATTGAAATATTTGACGACGAATTTGCAAATGCATTAAAAGATTCACGGGGCACAGTTGTTTTTGTCACTGGGCAATGTATGAGTGGCATGTTCGGTGGTAACACCGATCTAGATCACATAGCTGATAATAATGGCTTTAAATATTATGGAATGGCTGGTGCTAGAGAAGGGTTACTTGCTTTTGGAAGAGGTTATTATAGAGAAGGACAGAATTTTTCTATTGCTGACATAAGTTATACAATGTTAGATTCTTTAACAGAAGCTAATCCCATTTATATCACCTGGCAAGAAGATGCCGTTGCAATGCAAGATATTAAATATATTAACCTTGGCCATGCTCAAAATGCAAACGGTAACGTTTATCTCAATGAATGGTTTGATGCTGTAAAACGAGAAGATACTTACTGGATTTTTTATAATGGTGAAACTTACCCTGAAATATTAAGTAGCTATACTAATATGTCAGCAGAAGAATTAATAAACACACCGGTAATAATTCAAAATTGGGAACAAAATATAAATTATATAACAATTAACAAAGTGGGAACTATTGAAGTATCTTTAAAAACAGATCTTACCGGCAATCTGGAAATATATTCAAATGATTATGTAAATTTATCTGGTAATATCAACGGTAAATCATTCATTTCAACAGAGAATACAGGTATCAATTTTTCTGGTAGCCTTACAGATACAGTTAAATTGCAATCATTAACTGGTGAAATAACAATTAATGATAATTCTGGTGACCTGATCATTGATTCAATTCAAACACAAAATGATATAAATATATTAGCCTCAGGCAATATTCTCAATGGAAATGAAAATGAGCTTACCAATTTAGCAGGCAATAATATTTCTATTCGGTCAACTAATGGTTCAATAGGAAGCCTTGATAAGGCTTTAGATATTCAATTAAATTATAACTCTGAAAATGGAACTTTAAATGCTACTGCCTTAGAAGGGAATATAAACATTTCCAATAATGAGGGTGACCTTTATATTAATAAAATTGAATCTAATAACGATGTTAAATTAACTTCAGCTATGAACATAATTAATTCTGGCGATAATGATCAGCCAACAATTATAGCCAGAAATATTTCTTTAAGCGCAGCTAATGGTAAAATTGGCGATAATAACAATAGGCTAAACCTTTATCTTGATCATAGCAGCGTAAAAGCTTTTGCTAAAGATGACATCTATCTTTATGCTAGCTATTCAGGCAACTCGTTTTCTCTTACATCAACTAATGGCCTGACACACCTATCAAGTAGGCCCGCTCAGGCTCCATCTGTTAATACATATATAGAAATTCCGGACTCTCCAACACAAAACATTGAAGATTCTTATTCTGATATTGATATGGTTTCAATTAAAATAATATCTATAACTAATGACAAACAAAATAATATTCTTGAAAATATATCTTTTTCTAGTGATGAACTATTGAAAAATGAAGAAAAAAACAATAACATAGAGTTTGTAAATGATCCCATTAGCATAACTAATAATGAAACAGAAAATACAGCAACCACAATCCGAAATATTAATACCATTGAAATAAAAGAGACTGATAATAATTATGAAGTGGCCAAACCAGATATTACAAATATCAACACACCCGGTATCAATAGTGATTATTTAAACCGCAATAAAATTAATGCTGAAATGGATGCTAATAATTCACTTATAAATGCTGATGAAAATATAATTGATCTTGAACTTTCAAAAGAACCAGACTTTTGTATTGAAAACTTAAAACATATAGTTGAAATTAACCTGAAAACTATTAATTCAACAGATATTATAAATAATGATTACTATAAAAAACCCAATAAAAAAACCCCTTAAAGGGGGCTGGAGTTTGTTATTAAGATCGTCAGTTTTGGGTTACAAATATATTATTATGAACTCGTTTATACCATTTAATTTCCGGTAATTAGTAGTTATGATTATACTAACATATTAGGCTTTTGAGCTTCAGCTGGAGCAGTAACCGAACTTGAAGCACTAGCAGAAGCTGCTGCAGATGCCCCATTGCCGTCAGCTGACGCCGCAGCCGCGGCCGCAGCTGCTAGAGCCCCAAATGGCGAACTGTTTTGTGATGGTGATGATGAAGTATTACTATTTTCTCCGTTTGTTGCCGAAGTGGCAGCTGCTGCAGATGCAGAAGCAAAACTAAAAGGTGATTGAGCCTGATTATTATTTTGTGCTTGCTGAGAATTTTGCGGCTGTTGAGCATTGTTTTGTTGTGCTTCTTTTTTCTGGTCTTTTCCTCCTGTCAATTTTTCCAGTAACTGCATAAGCATAGTTAGTAACTCTTTAAGCATTTCTTTCATATCACCTTTTTTACCATCTTTATTAGCTTCTTTAGGTGCTTCATGACCTTTTGTCAGCTGATCAAGTTTTTCAAAGCAATTTGTTTTATCTGCACCACTGGAACCTTTTTGCGGTTGTGTTGACACTAGTGCTGAAGCCCCATCAGGGTTTGCCTTTGCAAACGCCATCGGCCCCATACCGCTTTCATTGCCAGAATATGGTTTTGTCATATTTTGTTTAGCCGGACAAATATTTGTCATAATCTCTTCCTCTCCTTATCCTTCTCTCTCTCTAACCCTCAATAATATAATATTTGCAATCAAATAGTTATTAATATTAGTTAGTTAATTAACTAGCTACAAACGAAACACTACAAATGTGTCTAATAACCAATAGCAATAAATTTAATGTGTTACGTTAATAAAAAAAATTTTACATTCAGGATTGTTAGTGAAAATTCGCAATTAAAGCCATATTAATAGTGATTTTTCACTACCTTTATTCAGGGAAAAAAATACCCCCTGATTAAGGGGGTAAAAACATTTAAGTAGAACACTGCCGTTAGGATAGTTTAAACCATACATCATCAACTCTGTGAGTTTGTCCAGTATCTGTTTGATATGACCCAATTTGATTATGCTGCACATCACCCGTTTGTTGTTGATTTATATATTGATTAACATTAATTTTTGCAGCATCTCCCAGCCCTTCCAGTTTAGTTACATTATTATCACTAATCATTCCTAAAGAACCTTTCCCAGACATTTCAAGGGCCATTTTAAGTTTCTTCAAGTCAACATTTCCTTCATCGTCCATACACTTAATTCCAGTATGTTTTTCAGCACTTTTAGCAACATCTTTTAGAGCTTCAAAACCATTATTAGCTTTTAATTCTTTGCCAGTAAATGGATCAACTGTTTTATCTCCAAAAACCTCGGTTCCATCAATTTTACCATTACCATTTATGTCTCCCATTGCTAACATTTTATCACCGCCAGTAGCTGCTCCATCTGCTTTTCCATCACCATCAAGGTCGACGCCCTTTCCTTGCTCTGCTGACACTTTACCATCTTTGTTTGAGTCAAGTATCAATGGTGAATGTGGATGTCCACCGCCCTGGTTTTCTATAGGAATATTGTTACCTGAACTCGATGCTGCTGCCGCAGCTGCTGATGCAGTTGAATAAGTGAGATCACCTGTTTTTACATTATAAGTCAACGAAGATGAGGATGCTGATGCAGCTGCTGATGAAGATGTACCTTTGCCATAACTTTGAGCAGCAGCTTCTCTATTTTTCTCCGGTTTATGAACGATGAACTTGTTGGCTCCACCATGAGTTGTTCCTATGATTCTATAGTCGAGCATAGTTCCACAATCCATATATTTCTCAAATATGTGGTTTTTGCCATCAGCACCTTTAGCTAACATATATTTGGGGTTACCCTTACCATCTAATTCCTGAAGATTTTTACCTTTAGCAAGCTCTATTTCTTTTTGACTTATACCTTTATCTGCAAGTGTCTTTTCCCAGTTGGCATCACTTGCAGGTGCAGATGAAGCACTGGCTGACGCAGATGCTGGATTTGAAGCGAAAGTCCCAGGGAATTGTTGATTTTGAATAGGGGTTTTAGTAGGTTGTAAAGCATCAGATTGTTGATTCATTATTGTAGAAGGGGGGTTCTGAATCTGACCTTGTTGTTTTGGATTACTGATAGGATTTTGTTGTGCTTGCCCTGCATTATTAGGATCTTTTCCTAATAACTGTGCCAGCATCTGCATCATTGCCTGTAAAAACTGCATCATAAATTCCATTATATTTTGCGGTTGCTGATTTTGTTGTGTATTTGTTGCTGGATTAGCTGCTTTATCTAAATCATTAAAACTATTTAACAAACCGGCTGTTCCGGCTGAAGCACTAGCCGCTGCTGAACCATCAGAACTAACACTTGCTGCAGCTGCAGCTGAAGCATTTCCGTTTGAATCATAAGCTATTTGTTGTTGATAATTTGGATAATTTAATGATAATACTGTCATAAGTTCCCCTCTCTATTTATCCTCTTATATAAATCTCTCAATCAAAATTACATATGTTTAATAAAAATTTTTTAAAAGAAGGATTGTTAGTGTTTTTTCTCAATAAGTTCTGAACATATGGTGAATTTTCACTATTCTTTTTTATTATTAAAATGGTTTCAAATGTTTAACAGCTCAAATAACAGGGCCAGAAAAGATAACTTAGAAATTATTTCTGATAAAAAAATTATGTTTTTATCAAAATTTGCTTTAATATAAAATGAAATTTAAACTTGTCAGCTAAAACATCGAACAATAAACTTATGGTTAAAAAATATTCTATATTAATAATTGAAGATGATTTGAATATCAGTGCTTTGTTAATAGACCTTCTAGAGTCTAATAATTATACTGTTACACATACTAAAGATGGCCCAAAAGGCCTTGAAGCCTTAAAAAACAACAACTATGACTTGATACTATTGGATGAAGTTATGCCAATGATGACTGGTACAGAGTTTTTAGTTAAAGTTCGTTCAAATAATTCATACAATACTGTGCCAATAATAATGATGACTTCTTTGCAGGATGATAAACATCAGGTTAATGCTTTAAGAGAAGGGGCAGATGACTACATTCAAAAACCTTTCAGATTTAATATTTTATTAGCCCGAATTGAAGTCGCCCTAAAGAAATCTACAAGTTCTTCTAACATTCTGGTTGAAATACCTGAAGGCTCAAAACCAGATACAATCACTCCTAAAGAAAAGGAAATTATTAAGTTAATTATTAAAGGTTATAGTAATAGCAAGATAGCAAACGAATTATATATTTCAGATTCAACTGTATCTAATCACATGCAAAATATTTTCAGCAAATTAAAAGCCGAAAGCAGAACACATGCTGCTATTATAGCACTTAAGGCGAATATTATTTAAATTATGATTTCAAAATATAAATACATCCTTTTTTTATCAGTAATAACTCTCTTGTCTGTCATTATTAGCAGCTATAGTAGCCTTTTTATAGACTTTAATAATAATATATATGATTATTTTCTACAACTTAACAGATCTAAAAATGTTAATAAGCAAATTGTTATAGTTAAAATAGATGAGAAAACAATTAAAGAGATCGGTCAATGGCCCATTAGCAGAAATAGCTATTCTGATTTTCTTGATATCATATTTTCTAAAGGAGCTAAAGCAGCTGGGTTTTATTTGGAATTCAGCTCTCCTTCCGATTCTAATTCTAACCAGCACTTTATTAATTCATTAAAAAAATTTCCTGTTACTCTTTTAACACCATATACTTTTAATATCAAAAAACTAAATAATAAATATTGGAATAAAATAGAAAACAACGCTATTTTAGCACACGATGTTTTAAACACTGATAAGGATGAAGTAGTTCGGAATATTTCTCCAATATTTAACAATACCCCATCCTTTTCTCTGGCAATATTAAATCTTTATGATAAAAAGAAATATAGCTTTTCAAAAACTGATAATGTATTATTTTTAAATGGCATCAAATTTCAAAATGCTAATACCTTAAAGATTCCTGTTAATTTTAAAACTCCCTGGTTTGATTTCAGAGATTATTCATTAATAGACATCTTAAATAATAAATTTCCCGAATCTGCTTTTAAAGATAAAATTGTTTTGTTGGGCCTTACAAAGGAACGTTCTACAGGTTTTTACAAAACTCCTTTCTCCAAAAAGTTTTCCTTCTCTGGCAAAATAGCTCCCATTTTTATTCAGGCCCAAATAATTGATTCTATATTAAACTTTGATCTCCTTTATAAACCTGATGTAATCTACATATATTTAATCTTATTAGCTTATGTGCCTTTTATAATAATATTATTAAAAGAATACAATATCATTAAACAAATCATTACTCTTTGTTTCATATCTCTTATTGAAATAACTCTTTCTTTCGCTACATTTAAATACCTTAATTGCTGGATATTCCCCCTGTATTTTATCAGTTCCAATATATATGTATTGGTTTTCAGCTCTATTATTAGCCATGTTAAAGTTTCTAAATTTCTTGATAGCTACATAGGTGAATTAACACATAAAACAGAGACTGATAGTGATTTATATAGCGAATCTTCTGTTGACAATAAGCTAATAACGCTCAAAAAAATTACCACATTAATAGAATATGATCGAGATATATTAGATACTGTATTAAATTCAGTAAGAAGCCTTATTGTATTATTTGATGAAGAAGGAAAAGTTATATATTCTAACAGCCTTTGCAGTGATTTAAACCTTGAAAATTTGCTTCCACTAATAAATTTTCATGACCTCAAAACTACAATAGAAGACAAACAAGATTATCATAAGTTTTTTAATTATAAAAATAAAGAAATTGAATTTATTGCCAGCAAAGCACGAGAAAATCTATTTACAGGAGTTTTTAATGATATTACTGAAATATCGCAAATTAACGAGACTAAACACACAATTGTTAGAATGTTATCTCACGAATTAAAAACCCCGTTAACTTCAATTTTACTTTGTTGTGATGCTGTTATTGGTGTTAACACTAATCAAAAACTTGAAAATTATATTAATAGAATAATCAACCAGACAGAATTCATTAAAGAAATCATCACTGATTTTCTCGAATTAAATAAAATTGAAATTTCTGAATTTCAATTGCATAAAACACAAATCAATATTAATGAGCTTATAAATTTTGTTATAAGCGGTTTTGAAGAAATCATAAAAGCCAAAGATATTACCATTAAGGTTAATGTAACAGGCTCTGAAGATCTTCAATTATCAGGAGATAAAAAATATCTTACCATTTTATTTAAAAACCTTATTGATAATGCTATTAAATATTCTCCTGACAAAACAGAAATAGCTATTCATATTACCAGTAATAATGATAATATTTCTATCTCTATTAAAGACCAGGGGTTTGGCATGGAAGAGAAATATATTAATAAGTTATTTCAGAAATTTTACAGAATTAAAACAGATCAAACTGAACATATTCAAGGCACAGGGCTTGGATTATCTTTTGTAAAGAAAATTGTTGAGTTGCACAACGGAACCATTGAAGCACAAAGTCAGATCAATGCAGGGAGTACATTTATTGTTACCCTGCCATTAAAAGACAACTATTCATCCCTGAATTCATAGACACAAGAATTCACTTAAATACGGAGGTGCTTCCCTCAACATTGACTGCAATTAATATTTAACAAAGTTCTTAAATGAAAGTTTATACTACTTCAGACAATTGCTGCTGTTTATTAGCTGGTTTTCTATTGAAAATATTTCCTACCGGGTATGGTGCTTCCTGCATCAATTTTTGATATTTTTCTTGCTTTATTAAACCTGATTGCAATAATGAATTAAGACCTGCATCATAACCCAATCTTATAAGTTCATCAGAGCGTTGACCTGCTTTATCAAACTCTAAAGTATCAACACCGAATGATTTCTGTGGCCTGATAATAACAACTTTAATCTTTTTCTTACCATTAAAAGGTTTATATTTATCTAATATTTGAGCTAATTCATCTGAAGAACTTTCTACATCTTTTTTAGCTAGTGCTGAAATTTCTTCTGCAATTTTTCTTAATTTTTCAGATTCTCCTTTATCAGGCACCAGATTAGCCAGCTGT
>JBFMGH010000184.1:0-5079 GCA_040752795.1 Cyanobacteriota bacterium | reverse complement strand
CCGCGCAGCTGGCAAAAACACCCTATTGAATTCTGTCAGGATCGATTCATTATTTATGTGGAATAGTATAATTAAAGATTCATGCTGAAATAAGAAAAGAAACAAACCATATTAGACTGTTTTTAGATGATATTTAATTTAATATTTAAGTTGGTTAATGTGAATAAATCGTATGAGCAAAATTAAAGAATCTGTTATAGCTATAAAATATCCTAATGTTACTTTTAATCCTAAGGGTAATAAAAGCAAGAATAGGTATATAACTCCTAAATTGCTTGAAGAACATATATTATGGTTGCTTGATTGGCGCTATAATCCTTTGACTTCTGATGAATTTAAGCAATTTTTATTTCAAGAAGTCGATATACCGTTTAAGTCATTTATTATGATATTTGAAGGTGGTTATAAAAATATAAAACAATATGCACATCCTATTTTAAAACGTTATAAAATACCAGCACTGATATTTTTAGTTGTAAATCATATTGGTGATTATAATCGATGGGACAATGGTGAAGAACAGATTCTTTCTGTAGAAGATATATCTGAAATGAATAAGTCTACAATGTTTACTTTTGGCTCGCAATCGAAGTCTCACAAAAATCTTATTAAATGTTCGCCGGAAGAACTTAACGATGAAATAATCAGGGCGAATGCTTTACTCGAAGAAGTATTAAGATACAAAGTTGAATATTTTCTATACCCATATAATAAGTACAATTCAAGAGTTGTTGATAAATTATATGAAGCACAGGTTCCTATGGCATTTGTAGAAAGAACTGCACAGGTTACTAATTTGCGCTCTTTTCAAGAAATTCCCTGTATTCGTATGTCAGAAAAAGATAAATATCTTAAGTTTCTATCAAAAATAAGAAAGCTAGAATATTAACCCTGATTATTCACAGGGTATAACAAATGAAGTAACAACACCTTCTGATATATTACTTTCAACCCAGATAAAGCCGCCAAGTAATTCTACCAGTTTTTTTGATACAACAAGATTTAAACCTGTTATACCATACCTTCTTGAACTTTTATCATCTGGTTCAACATATTCATTAAATAAGTTTTTCAGGTCATTGGAACTTAGACCTTTTCCTGAATCACTAATAATAACCTGAAGATACGAGTTAATATTTTTGTTAGAGCTTTTTTTAAATAGCCTATTAAATGTATCTCTCTGTGGATATTTTATTTCAAGTCTTACATAGCCTTCAGGGGTGTATTTAATTGAATTGTAAAGCAGATTGTATAGGATCTGAACAAATTTTTCTTTATCAGTATAAACATTCTCAGTATTAAAAGAGTCAATATTTATTTCTATATGGTAATCTTTTTTTTCAAGTAGTGGATCTATTTCTTTTTTAATATCATTTAAAGAATCATTAAGGTTGAAATTTTCTAATGAAACTAATAATTTATCTGCTTCGATCTTGGAATAGTCAGTTAAGTTAATAATCATTCTGTGTAAAGAGTTAGCATTTTTGTTAATAATATTAATAAACCTGCTTTGTTTTTCAGTTAAATCACCACCAAGCCCCTGCAAAAGGGCCTGTGAAAAACCTGTTAATGACTGGATAGGATTTTTAAGGTCATGTGTCATACTGGCAATAAAAGTATTTTTAGACTTTTCTTTAATATAGAGAGCTTCAATTTTGTCTGATAAATCTGTTAAAGCAGCATCACATTTTGTGATAGATACTATTTTTATTAATATAAATTCGTTTTTAAATTCTAAAACGGTTAAAATAACAGGTATAATTTCACCATAAAGATTTTTTATGCCGGTCAGTTTATTTTTACCATAGTCATTTAAGATAGATGTATCATCTAAAAAACTTTTAAAATTTAGATTTTCGTTATTGTCTTTGAAGCCTAAAATTTTTCTGGCAACAGGGAATACGTGTAAGATTGTATAATTTCTATCGGTTATTATAAAACCTTCTGATGCTTCATCTAAAAGTGTTAATAATAAATCATTTTCAATGTTTAAATTATGTAAAATAATAAATTCCTTCCTACTTTATTGATTCAGAAATTTCGTTGACTGCTTTAACAAGGGTTTTAAGTTCACTTCTTGTATTAAAACAGCTAAAACTTATTCTGATGCATCCATCGGGGAAAGTTCCTAAAGCTTTATGAGATAGAGGAGAACAGTGTAAGCCTGCTCTGACGCAAATATTATATTTTTTATCAAGAATACTGGCTACTTCTTGAGATGTCCAGTCTTTCAGGTTAAAGGCAACAATTCCGGAGTTATTTTTGTAAGTGCTATAACATTCAAGTTTGTTGATTCTTTTAAGGTTTTCAACAGCCAGGTGAACCAGTTCTCTTCGCCCATTATAGATATTTTCCATTCCTAAAGATTTTAGATAGCTTAGAGCATTATTAAATGTCCATATAGCCGGTAAGTTATAAGTGCCGGGTTCAAATTTGTCCGGTGAAAATTCTGGCATATTTTCAAGTACAGAATCTGAGCCGGTTCCACCGAATATAATAGGTTCTATACTATCAGGGTCTTTGATATACAGAAACCCCACGCCTGGAGGGCCAAGTAAGTGCTTGTGTCCTGAAAAAGCATAAAAATCAACATCCAATTCTGACATATCTACAGGGAAGCAGCCTATGGCCTGAGAACCATCAACTAGCAATTTAGTATCATATTTATCGGCCAGGGCCTTAACTTTTCTTACAGGAAGAATTTCACCAGTAACATTGCTGGTATGGGAGATCACTATTAGTTTGACCTTATTCTTCATTAGAATTCTTTCGAGGTCATAAGGTTCAAAGCCTTTATGTTGTGCATAAGGAATCAATTCAATATTAAGGTTATATTTCTTTTGAAGATATAATAATGGTCTATATACAGCATTATGTTCCAGTGAACTTATTGCTACGGTGTCACCTTCTTGCCATTTAAGACCTTGTAAGACAAAGTTTATAGAATATGTGCAGCCCGGGGTAAATATTAATTTTCTACTATCTCTTATATTTAGAAATTTAGCTATTGTTTCTCTGGTGTCGTGCAATGCATCTGATGCTTTTACGCTTAGCTGATGTATTCCTCTGTTGGCTGAGGTTAAATTTAGAACACCATAACGCAAAGAATCTGTAACAACGGTAGGAATAGGGTTGCTTGTTGTTGCATTGTCAAGGTATATTATCATTTTTATATGTCCTGTAACTAATTTTATTTTTTTACTATCTAAAAAAATATTATACTTTATAAAGATTAAATGAAGTCGTGATTTTATTACCCCAAAAGCAGTATATTTATGTCTTTAATAAAAAATTTCGTATTAAAAATACGAAACTTCAATAATTAAACATTAAAAAAGCACCCCCTAGGGAATTCGAATCCCTGTTTCCTCCGTGAAAGGGAGATGTCCTAGGCCACTAGACGAAGGGGGCACATTGGACTTAGTATAAAGTAAGATATCAGAATTTTTTGTTTAATGTCAAGCCTTATTGCTTTTAATGTCTCTGAAAGTTAATAATTCTTTTAATTCTTTTTGTTTTCATTTTGAATTTAAGAGCCTGAACATATGTGAGAGTGTTAAATATTCAATATTAGTGCTTGATAATATTTAAATAATATTAATAATTCATTTTTTTTATGATTCAACCAAAAACGTCAGCAATATTTTTCTGGAATAAATTTATTTAAGATTTAAACTTTAATAAGTGACAATTCTATAACTTAGTCTTCAAAAATATTGACGCAGGTTATAGAATGGTAGTATATTACAGTTTAGTATAAAGTTGTTCAGAAGTAGTTGAAAACTAAATAATAAGGGCTTGTAGCGCAGCGGTAGCGCAGAGGACTCATAATCCTTTGGTCGCTGGTTCGAATCCAGCCAGGCCCAAAAAGCAGGCTAGAGCAATCTAAGCCTGTTTTTTATTCGTAATTTTAAACTAATAATGATATCGGCACTGAGCAATATAAAGCAATTCGTTTTCAATTTTATAAACAAGTCTATGCTCGTGATTTATTCTTCTTGACCAGTAACCGCTAAGGCCAAATTTTAAAGCTTCTGGCTTTCCAAGACCTTCAAAGGGGGTTCTTCGAATGTTTTCAATAATACTGTTGATACGTTTTAAAACTTTTTTGTCGTTTACCTGCCAGTATAAATAGTCTTCCCATGCTTGAGTAGTAAAAAGGATTTTCATTCTAATAGTTCCTTCTCCTGAGCCAGACCTTTTTCTATTTCATCTATAGATTCAGCTAATCTAGCCGCATTTTTAGGGCTCCTCACAAGATACGCTGTTTCTTCGATTGCCTGATAATCTTCAAGAGAAAGAATAACAACAGACTTTGCATTCTGTCTGGTTACAATCAAGCCAATATGATTATTACAGATTTCTTCCATCTTTTTTGCTAGATACTTTCTGAAGGCTGTATATGATATGGCTTCCATAGAATCCTTTCTGAATTTGTACCTGTACATATTATAGTACATATAAACGAAAGTTTCAATTTAGAGATTATGCAGCCATTTGTAGTATACAAGTTCGAAACTCTTCCATCAAGGCTCAAACACAAACCACCAGAGTAACTTCTGGTGGTTTGTGTTTGATTAATTTAATTTCTTTGAAGCTTATCCAGGACATATTGCTCTATTGTTTCAATAAAAAGCTTTGCACTTTTTAAATCTTCTTCCAATTTTGTTTTCTCAGGTTCTTCATATACAGTGTAATCAAATAACATTCTATTTTTATATGCGGTTTTATATATTTTTGCTATTTCTTTATCAAACAATTGTTCTTTATAAATAAACTTTTTATTAAACCAACCTAATAATTCACTATGATTACTTGTTTTAAATTCCTCCAAATAACTTAAAGCTAAAACAGAATAGAATATTGCGTAATAAATTCTATTTTGAGCATCAGAAAACCAGGCATTTTCAACATTCATACTTGCACTCATAAAAGCCTGTCTTGCTTTATCAAGAGATAATTTTATAAGTGTTTTTTTGTCAGGTTGCATAAAAAATACCTTTAGTAACTTCTTCATAAAAGAAAGGATTAAACTTTAATTTCTCAAGTGTAAAGGTTTGAATATCTATAAAAACATCA
>JBFMGH010000183.1:0-3187 GCA_040752795.1 Cyanobacteriota bacterium | reverse complement strand
AAGAAAGTTTCAGGTTTTTAAAGAGTTGCATTGGTATAAAACGCTGTCAGCAGCATAGAACAATCTCTCAGGAAATTTTTATTTGGATGTGTTTAATTGCTTTTGCCCATTTCTCTTATCAAGAAAGCATTTCAGAGGTATCTATGTATAAACTCTATGATAATGTCATCTTTGGGCTTCAGGATTTTGATTTACCCCTATTGAAAGGTCTTTTCACTATGAGTTAATTTTCAGTTTGAGTGAAATGAAAATTGCAACAAGCATTATTCAAAGATTCTTACGCTTTGTTTTTATGTAACATTTTGATTACAAGAAAAGCTGACGGTTGTTTTATGTCAGATATAAGCTAACTATAAACTTTGGTATTGTTTCTGCCACTATGTTTTGCCAGATAAAGAGCTTTGTCTGATCTTTCAATAATATCTACTACTTTAAGGCTGTCAAAATAAAACATTGCAGCTACGCCAATACTTATAGTTACTGGTATAACTTTATTATCTATTTTTACAATGGTATTATCTACCTGAAGTCTGATTTTTTCTGCCGTAATATAAGCATTATCAATGTTAGTTTCTGGTAGTAATACAATAAACTCTTCGCCGCCATATCTGCAAACGGTATCGGTTGTACGGGTCGAATGAAGCAATATGTCGGCTAATTTTTTTAGTACTTCATCTCCAACAGTGTGACCGAATTTATCATTGACATTTTTAAAGTTGTCAATGTCAATCATTAAAATGGCACAACTATGTTGATATCTCTTAGCTCTTTCTGCCTCTTTGATAGCTGCTTTAATAAAATATCTTCTATTTTTAAGTTGTGTGAGCTCATCTGTTTCAGCAAGAGTTTCAAGAATTTCATTAATTTTTTCTAGCTCTCCAGAATCCAGCCAGATTCCTTTACACTGAGGACAGATATCTATTTCTTCACCGCGGTGTTCTGCCGGTAATAAATTAACTTCACAGCGAGGACATTTCATTTTCAACACCTTTTTTTTAGTGAGTTAAAACAATTTTTTCTTCGTCGTCAATTTTATCAGGTTTTATATTAAGATATCTAGCGGCTTCAGGCGCAATGGCGTTAAATACTGGCCCTGCAACAGTATTGCCCCATGCTTCTGCCCCTTTTGGGCTATCTACAACAACAAGAATCATAAGCTCAGGGTTATCGGCAGGGAAATAGCCTGCAAATGAGGTATAAATTTCCGAAGAATATCCTTTGCTAGGATTATCGCTTCTTAGCTTTTTGGAGGTCCCTGTTTTACCTGCAACATAATATTTAGGTATTTTACCTGCAATTGCTTTTGAATCTTTAATGCTTCGTTTGAGAAGCTTGGTGACTAATTTTGCTGTTTTAGAGCTTAATGCTCTTCTTGTTTTTACTATTTCAGCTTCTTTTTCAGGGCTATATTTGACTATATGAGGAGTAACCCATACTCCATCATTAGCTATTGATGACACAGCAGCAGCAACTTGAATAGGTGTTGTCGCTATGCCATATCCATAACCTATTGTTGCTCTAGTTGATTGATCCCAGTCTTTCAACGGTAATAAATAACCCTTGGTTTCTCCTGGTAGATCAATACCGGTTTTTGAACCTATACCAAATTTTTCTAGAATACCTCTATGATCTTTTGGGTCCATCATTAAAGCTATTTTTGCTGATGCTATATTACTGCTGTGCTGAAGCAGGTAATTTAAATCAATATTACCCGGAGCCCCATTTTTATAATAATCATAATTAGATATTGTCCAGCCTTGAACCTGCATTTTGCCGGTGTCATTAATAGTAGAATTTTCATTAATAACACCAGATTCAAGCCCAGATGCTACAGTTAAAATTTTAAATGTCGAACCTGGAGGATATAAATCCAGTACTCCCCAGTTTTTTAGTGAATCTGTATCTGCATCTCTAAATTCATTAGGGTCATAGCTGGGATAAACCGCAAAAGCTAATATTTCACCATTGCGGGGATCCATCATAATTACAAGACCCCTTTTAGCCTGTCTTTCAATAATAATTTTTTCCAGTTCAGATTCGCATAAGTATTGTAGTTTTGTATCAATGGTTAGTTGAAGGGTTTCACCTTTGGGCGGTTTTACAACGGTGCTGACATTAGTATTCTTGTCATATATTATTTTGCCTTCACCTGTTATTTCAAGATTTGTGTAGTCAACAACTTTGCCGTCAACAATTTTTTTTTCAACCGCAGGCAAGTCAGGTATATTGCTAATCATTGATAGTGCAGTGTTTTGAACCCCGGTTACTATACCAGCCTCTCTGTGAATATACCCAAGAACATGTGCGGCCAGTGTTCCTTGAGGGTACCTTCTTTCGCTTACCTGTTCAAAATCAAGGCCACGTATTCTGACTTTAAGGTCTCTTTCTAGCTCTTTAAGTTTTTTCTGAAGTTCTAACACTTTCTTTCTGTCAATTTTTTTAGCTATTGATACTGTAAATGGCTCATATAGCTTTAGTTTTTTTGTTAATTCTTCTTTAGATTGGTTTAAGTAAGGGCTTATTATTTCAGCTAATTTTTCCGGATTCTCTCTTACCCAGTCTGTATAATAACTTGGATGTGAATAAACATTATAAAGTGTCACATCTGAAGCCAGAATAATGCCATTTCGATCTGTAATATCACCTTTATAAGTATGAATATTTGAAAGCCTTACTTTTCTCATGCTTTCAGCTTTAGCTTTTAGAAAATTAGCGTCTATTATCTGTAACTGAATTAGTCTGCCAGTTAAAACCATCAAGCCAGTAAGGAACAATACTCCTAAAACTTTCATCCTTCTTTTATATTTGGTTTCAAACTGTTCTTTTTTTTCTTTCTTCCTATGATTAGTGTTATTAGTATCCACTCACGACCCTCACGTCAGATATAAAAATTTCTTTTTCAACGTCCACCTTAAAATTTTCTTCAGAAATATCTACTTCTAATATTTTATCCGGTTTATGTAAATTAGTAACGTTTATTGCTTTCCTGTTGATATTATAAAGACTTTTGGCAAATTCAACGTTTACATTTTTTTCATTATTATCCATAAAAAGCTTCTGAGTTTTGTTGTGTAGTTGAACAACATCCATTTCTGTATAAAGAGATAAAGTGTGGCTAATAAGGCAGGTTATAACTGCAATTGATAATATTAATAATAATATTGCCCTTGTTAAATAAAGGTAATTA
>JBFMGH010000182.1:0-2061 GCA_040752795.1 Cyanobacteriota bacterium | reverse complement strand
AACCTAATTATATACCATGGAAAGGCTATTTCGAAATAATTGATCTTGTAGATGAGTTTATTTTACTAGATGATACTCAATATACTCGAAGAGATTGGAGAAATAGAAACAAAATCAAAACACAAAATGGTTTGAAATGGCTTACTATACCTATTGAAAACAAAGGAAATTATTATAAGAACATTAATGAGATAAAAATTGCACATAAAAACTGGAATAAAGACCACTGGAAAACAATTTTACATAACTACTCTAAGGCAAAATATTGGAAAACATACAAAGATTTATTTGAAGAATTATATTTAACCTGTAATTACATACATTTAAATACAATCAACTATAAGTTTATTACTGCCATAAATAAAATTTTGAACATTACAACCAAGGTAACATTAGCATCTAGTTTTAATTTTAAAGGTAACAAATCAGAAAAACTTCTTTATATATGTAAAAAAACTAATGCAAAAGAATACCTATCTGGTCCAAAGGCAAAAAATTATCTAGATATTAATCTCTTTAAACAAGAAAAAATAGCTATTAAATGGAAAGAATACATAAATTACCCTGAATATAGTCAACTTTATTTACCATTTGAACATAATGTTAGTATAATTGATTTAATTTTAAATGAAGGACCTGATTCGAAAAAATTTATTTATTCAACTGATTAAACAATTTTTAATATGTTTTTGTAATAATATTTCCATAAAGGTTTATATATTTATTATGATTAACAACTATAAAAGGGGGTAAAAATGCTAAAGAATAAATATTCAGGTCAAAATTTAATTGAGATGATTATTATTTTAGCTATAGTAGTGATTGGATCAGTTTTAATACTTACTATTTTTGGGTCTAATGTTAATAAATTATTTTCTAAATCAAATGAAGAGACAAAAAAATATAAACCATTTGACTATAATAATCAGTTAACAAGTAATAATAATTCCAATGATCCTCAATCAGGAGACTATATATATGATGATAATAGCAATTTAACAATTAATTTAGATGGATTAACAATAAGTGATATTCCAGGTGATTTTTATCAGGTTCTTCAAACATCAGGTAGTTCAGGTGGAACTGAAAAACTAGCTGAAATTGTTGCTAAATTAGCTGCAAAACTTGAGGCAAAAGGAGATTTACCTTTAGAACAAATTAAGGTTCTTCAAGATATGGCTTCTAAAGCTAGAGAAATGGCTGATGTTGAAAAACAAATTGAAGCTTTATCAAAAGGGGTAGTTGAATTTTGTTCTGCACAACCTAATTCACAGGATTGTAGTTATACTGGTTATTATGACAATGGTGGCAGAGAACTGGTTGTAAAGCTTGCTGGAGAAAATGGTCATGATGGCCTTAATGGTGAGTTTAATCAATATATTAATTCTGATGATTACAAGAATTTTAAAAATTTATACCCGGAATCATCTATATTAGTAGAATTATTAAGAAATGAAATATCTAATATAGCGTTAAAAATAGAGATTAATGACAGGTCATTAGGAGACAATGGTGCTTTTGAAGATGGTAAAGTTAGGGCTTACAATGCTCAAGATATTCTTACTCCCGGGTTTGAAAATCCTAGCAGGGTTACTGATATTGATGGAGCATTAATATGCCATATTGGTAATGGCAAATATAATCCAAATGGCTGTAACTAAATAACAATTTTTATTAAATTCCATATTTAAAATCATAAGAACCATCTGGAAGCCTTCTATAACTGTATATTAAATAATTATTATTAGCTAAACCTTTATCTGAACAGAAGTCTTTATAGCTTGGAATATGATCTTTATTGTCGAAAAAGTAAACAGAAGTTTTTTTACCCGGTACGTAAACTTTATCTTTAGCATATTTTTCCATTAAGACATTATTTGTTGAGTTGGTATATATAGAATAAAATTTATTACCAATTTTATCTTCACAATAATCGATGTCTTCAAAAATATCTGTATCTTTTTGGCTTTTATCATATGTATTACAGGAAACAAAAATACTACTAATAACTAATATTATTAAAGATATAGATAAAATATCCGTTTTGATTAATATTGAGAA
>JBFMGH010000181.1:0-17311 GCA_040752795.1 Cyanobacteriota bacterium | reverse complement strand
TCATCCTTATTCTCATTGTTGGATTTAATCTTTTGGTATAATTCATATTGGTGGCGCTCCTTTTTAATTTTATTTTTATCAACTTAATTTTACTTAAGAAGTGTCACCCTTGTTTTAACTATTCACAATTTATATTTTCTTTTGTATTTTTAATTCAGTTTGAATTAGTATTATTAATTGAATAAATAAATTGATTAAAATATTCAAGAAGAAGGTTAGATAAAATGAGTAATTTTTTAAAAGTAATAATAATAAGTATTATTATACAATTTGCTTACGTTTCAAGTGTTTATAGTCAGGCAGAATCTCCTGAGATTGATATTGTTAAAGAAAATATTCAAATAGATAAAACTCAAATACAGCCTGATAAAACTGTTAAACCAAAGGCACCAATCGATACAAGTTATTTTAAATCAAATGACTCTGACAAGAATACTAATAATAACAATCAAAGTGAAATTGAAAAACTGTTTAACGGTAAACTTAAACAATTTGGTTATGATATGTTTGAAAGTTCCTCAAATATTTCTACTGGTGGACAACCTTCAAAAAATTACGTTTTATACAGAGGTGACAGGCTAAAAGTTTATTTTTGGGGCGATACACTAGATTTATTAAACCTTACGGGTAAAGCCGCTATAGAACCTGAGGTAGAAAGCTATGTTGATAGCGATGGCAACTTATTCATACCTGGAATTGGCCTGGTCTACGGAGAAGGAAGAACTATTTCAGATGTTGAGCAAGATATAAACTCAGACTTATTGAACAAATATACTAATATCACCGCAAAAATAGCAGTAGAAAGCCCCGGTGACTTTTCTGTTATGGTTGTTGGAAAAGTTAAAAAACCGGGAACAGTCTCTATTAATGCTTCAGCTAATTTTTTAGATGCTCTTGATAGAGCTGGAGGCATTATTAAGACTGGTTCATTAAGAGAAATCGTTCACATTGATTCCTACACAAAGAGAAAAACAAAAATAGACCTATATAAACTATTAATAAATGGTGAATATCCTAATATTTATCTAAAAGGCGGAGATGTTATTTTAGTTAAACCTATCGGTAAAGTTGTTGGCATTGCTAATGGCGTTAAAACACCTGCTATTTACGAATTTAAAGACAAAGAAACCTTGAAAAATGTCGTAGAATTTGCAGGCGGTTTTCTTGCATCAACTGATACTAATGAAATTGAAGTTGAACGTTTTGATAAAGCTACTGGCCAGAAAAATGTTATTGAGATAAGTTTTTCTAAGTTGGATTATTATCTTCCAAACGATGGTGACCTATTAAACTTTAATTATTTATATGAAAAAGCTGAGAACATTGTTACTATTGTTGGTAATGTTAAACACCCCGGAGTGTTTGAGTATATTGATGGTATGAAACTTTCTAATATATTAAAATCCCGGGATGAACTAATGTTAAAAACTTATACTGAACAGGCTGTTATAATTCGTGTTGATGGGTTAAGCAAAGAAATTATTCAAATTCCTCTTTCTCTTTCAGCATTTTTTAAAGGTGTTTCAGACCCTGTATTAAAACCTCAGGATGTTGTAAAAATATTCTCATCAACGAAAATGGGAGTTGTTGAAGTAAGTGGAATTATTTCAAACCCCGCTTTTATACCATTTAAAGAAGGGATGAAGCTTAAAGATATTATTAGATTGGTAAACTTCCTAGATAATCCAAATGAGGTGGTAGCTGAAATAACAAATTCAGGTGTAGAAGAAGAGTCTGAAGATGCTAAATCATTATCATTGAATACAAAAATTGTTTACCTGTATGAATTGTTGACTGAAAATGATGATAAACTAAACATTCAAATAGCAGCTAATGACAAAATCATGTTCAGAAAAGTAAATGATAAAGAAGCCCTTAGAGAAGTTTCAGTATCAGGTTATGTAAATAAGCCCGGTGTTTATAATGTTCGCCCAGGCATGAGGCTATCTGATGCTATCAAAATAGCAGGTGGACTAGCACAGGATGGCTATCTCAAGGGACTTGTGTTCTTAAGGCCTTCCATAGGCGAGATGCAAAGAAAGGCTTTAACAAAATCTTATTTACAACTTCAGGAAGATATAGCTCTAAAAGTAAATAAAATGCAGGCAATTAAAGATCCAGCCAGAAAAGCCGATTTTGAAGAGTTTTCTGAAAATCAAATGGATTTGCTTAATATTATGAAGCAAAAAATAGAACAGGATTATGGAAGAGTTGTTTTAAATATTGAAAGTAATTATCTAGAAGATTTAAATAATGAATATAACCTTGAAATTAGAGATGGTGATCAGATTATTATACCTTATATTCCACAACATGTAACAATAATAGGTGAAGTTTCTAATCAATCAGCTATTGCATTTATACCAGGTATGAAACCCAGTTTTTATATTGATCAGGTAGGTGGATTTACTAAAGAAGCTAAGAAAAATAGATCTTATATTATCAAAGCAAGTGGTAGAACAGAACATTTAAAGAATTTTAAGTCCATTGTAGTTGAGCCTGGAGATTCTATTATTATTCCTAGAAAAGTCAGAATACCTATAAATGCTGGCCAGGTACTCAAAGATATGTTTGGAATGGCCTTCCAGACAACTGGAATGGTTTATATGATTGACAGAATAGGTAGCGGGAGATAAGCGGGCAATATAATGGAAAATGAATTTGAAAATGGAAATGTATCTATAAACTGGAACAAAATTAGTTTAATATTATGGCATAGAAAATACTGGATAATAGCCTGTTATGCTCTGATAATAGCACTGGCTGTTTATTTTACTATTTCTCAGCCCAGGGTATATGTTTCTAATTCACAAATTTTAATTAATAAAAGTAACTCTACTAATCTGGCAGATATTAATCCATTTGTTGTTTCTGGGGCCTCATTAGAAGGGGGAACAATTATTAATCTTGGCAATGAATCTTTAGATAGTGAAATTGAAATATTAAAATCACCAGTCGTTCTTGATGCTGTTATCAGAGAGATGGATCTAAAATATAATTCTGGAAACAAAAAAGGTCAGTTTATATCTGCAGATCACTTTCCAACAAGCAGTCTTCTTATAAAGAATATACCCAGAACCAATATAATCGATATATCATACGTATCAAATAGTCCTGAAACATCATATAATATGGTGAATTCTATTATTAATAATTATCAGATTGCTTATGAGAAAATTAACTATCATAAAGCAACAAAAGATCGTGAGTTTTTAGAAGAAACATATAAAAAAACTAAAGAAAATATTGATAAAAAAATTACTGATCTTAGATCTGTAAAAGATTCAAAAGGCTTGAACCCCTTACTTGGTATGGAAAGAAGTGATTTAAACATTGAGCTAATTAGCAGGCACGATAAAAGAATGCAGGAAATTTTAAAAAACACTCCAGGGTTTAGTCTTGATAGTAAACAATGGAGAATAGATTTTGAACAAGAGCTTGATAAACTTAAGATGCTTAAGGAAAAATATGAATGGAGCCGAATGGTAGAAAAAATGTCAAAAAATGTCAGTAACGTATTTGTTTTAAAAAAGCCACGCAAACTTGAAAAGCATGAATATGTACCCTTAAAATGGCTCACGAATATTGTCATTGCTCTTATGCTATCTTTCTTTTTGTCTTGTGGAGTTGTATATTCTATTGAAAAAACTAGCAAGGTTATTTCTTATGCTAATTTAAATAATAACTATATTTTGATGACACCAGATAATATTGATTATTCTCAACTAATTACACATGTAAATCTGCAAAACATAACTAAACTATCTATTATTTCATTAATAAATACTAATTTAACTGAAAAGTTTATTAAAGGAATTGGTCAAACTGAAGATTTAAATATTTTGATTAATTCAACAACTGTGAATGATTCTTTAAATACTCATATTAATAATATTAAAAATTCCGAGTACCTGATTTTTTTAATTGAAATAGGCAAAACAGATAAAAAATTATTAAATAACCTCCGGAATATATGTTCTGAATTAAATAAAACCATTTTATTAGAATATATCTTTCATTAAAGAAAGACTTAACCACTCATAAACCAGATGGAAGAAAAAAAGAAGTATAAAATTACACAAATCAGCAAGTATTATTACCCCTTTTCAGGTGGGTTAGAGCTTGTTGCAAAGCAAATATCAGAAATAATGAAAGATAACGGATATAAGGTTGAAGTTATTGCCTGTTCTGAAAGTATTAACACTTCTAGCGACACTGTTAACAATATACCTGTAAAAAGATGCGGTCGCCTATTTGAGTTTAAATCTAACCCTATATCACCAGGTTTAATATGGGAGCTTTCGAAAGTAGACACTGATATTTTACATTACCATCACCCGTTTATTTTTGCAGCTATAGCTCACTTTATCGCAAGGCCTAAATACAAATATCTAGTAACTACATATCATGGAGATATTACCAGACAAAAACGTATCATGAAAATCTTTAACCCAATTTATAAAGCTTTTTTAAATAAAGTAGATAAAATTCACGTTCTGGCAGAAGAGATTATAAATAACTCAAATACGTTATCTGATGTAAACCATTCCAGAGATAACTATTCAATAATTCCACTGGGTATAAATACTTCTGATTTCTTAAATTATGATCATGCTGAAGTTAAAGAAATAAGATCTAAATACACAAACAAATCTATTATATTATTTGTTGGCCGTTTATCAGGGGCCAAAGGGCTGGAATTTTTAATACAATCCATGCATAAAGTTTCTGATAATTGCATTCTGCTAATCATAGGCGGAGGTTTGTTAGAAGAAAAGTTAAAAAATCTGATAACTGAAAACTCTCTTGATAATAAAATTATAATGTTAAATACAATAACTGGAAGCCAGTTAGTTTCCTATTATCATGCCTGTGATGTATTTGTTTTACCTTCCATCGCTGAAACATTTGGAATCGTTCAACTAGAAGCAATGATTTGCGGGAAACCAGTTATTAATACAAGCCTAAACACCGGCGTGAATCATGTTTCAATACACAATAAAACAGGTTTGACTGTTGAACCAGGTAATGTATCTGAATTAGCAACAGCAATTAACTCTCTGATATCTGATAACAAACTTAGAACTCGGCTAGGAACATGCGCACAAGAAAGGGTTTTAAATTATTTCACTTTAGACAAAATTGGCACAGAATATTTACAATTCTATAGTAGTTTGATTAAACCATAGTTATATTAATAAAAATTGAAAGAAAAACTTTGAAGATCCTTTTTATAAGTAATTTTTTTGGCCCACCCGGAGGCGTTGAAAGCATCATGTATAATGAAGCCAAATTACTACGTGAAAAAGGTCATGAAGTATTCTTTTTTGCAACAAATAAACAACCTTATTTTGAGAAAGACTATAAATATATAGAATATTTCTCTCAATATGTTGATTTCAAATCTTTAAAAGGTATAGAAAAACTTAAATACCTTAGTATATTTTATAATTTTGAAGCTGAAAAAAAGTTAAATCTTCTTATTAAAGAAATTCAACCAGATTTAGCTCACATTCATAACACAGCATATTATTTGACTTCATCAGCTTTAAAAACATGCATTAAAAACAATGTACCTATTGTTAAAACGTTCCACGATTTCAGATATTTTTGCCCTGGTGGAACATTTATGAAAAATAACAAACATTGCGAAAAAGAGAGCTGTATTTCCGGAAATCCTATTAAATGCATAAATAATAGATGTAAAAATAATAGTTTAATAGATAGTATAATGGTTTCTGCAGAAAATTTATTTAATAGGTCTTTAAAACTTGATAATAATATTTCACGTTTTATATTTCCCAGTCAGGCAATGTATGATTTGGCCTTAAGAGCAGGCTTTAATAAAGAAAAAATGCTTTTGATTAACAATTTTGTTGATGATATGTATTTAAACATTGAACCTGAATACAATAATAAGGGTTATTTTTTATATGTTGGACGTCTGTCACCAGAAAAAGGTATTCATTATCTCATTGATGCTATGAGTTTATTACCTGGAGATATAAAACTACACATTGCTGGCAGCGGTTCTGAAGAAACTAACCTAAAAAAACTATGTGAAAAATACCATTTAAAAAATGTTAAATTTTTAGGAGTATTATCAGGTAAAGAATTAATTGATCAATACAGTAATTGTATATCGACAATATTGCCCAGCATATGTTTTGAATCTTTTGGGGTTACAATTTTAGAAGCTTTTAGCTGCGGTAAGCCAGTTATAGCAAGTAATGCCGGAGCATTACCAGAACTAATTGAACATAATATCAATGGTTTTCTAGTTGAATCGGGAAATATAAATCATTTAAAAGGGTCTATTGAAAAGCTTTCTGGTGATAACATTCTAGTTATTAATATGGGTAAAAACGCAAGAAAAAAGGTTGAAAGATTATACAGCTCAGAAATTCACATTTCAAAATTAATCGAAATATACAAACAGGTATTTGATAAATACTAAAGTTTCTTTAGCTTTTTTAAATTTGTTACTTTATTATTCTGATTATTTTTTAACCTATCAGTTATATCAATAAACTTGAATGGCAACAGATGAGGGTTAGAATAAAAGCTTTTATCATCTAATAATGGATATTTAGCATTAAAGTAATTATTAAAAATTAATCTAAAAGTATTAACTGGTGATATGGATTTATAAAGACCGTTTTGACTTTGATAAGGTAAGTAATAAGCATTTAATATTCCCATTAACTCTTTTAAATTTTTAGTATCAGGATCAATCCAGTCATTATTATCAGCAAATGATACTATTGCTCCGTGATCTGATTGCACAATTATAACTGGTTTGTTGTTGGAGTTTAACAATAGGTAATCGATAAATTGCCGTACTTTTTTATTAATAAATATTAGTTGATCTAAATAGGCGTCTTTATTTTCTTTTAATGGCAATGATTTCTTTCCTCTAATATATTGGCCATTTTTGCCAAATAAATATGGTGGATGAGGACACACAATATGGCAAAAAACAAATTTAGGCCCTGGAATGTTTGAGATTTGTTCTAAATTAGAAAAAGAATTTAATACTGTAAGTCTATAAATTTCATTTTCAGTGTTAAATAAACCTAAAATACTTTCTTGTATTAGCAAAATAGACAATTCATCAAAAACCGAATTCTTTATACAATAATCTACACTTTCGTTATTATTACACTTGGTTACAGAATAACTGGAGTTGAAAAACACATATTTATAGTTTTTTGATTTTAGAAATTTTGCTACGTTATTGTTTTTTATATAATTTCTCAAATTTTTATAGTCTTTAATACTTTTTAATTTGGGAATATAATTCAAATTTAACGAAGAAGACAATGATAAATATGTAAAAGCATAGTTGCTATAGCTATTAGAAGCAACATAGAAACCTTTCTGTCTTAAAAATTCTAGAAACTCTTTGTTATTAAAGTTGTAAAGTTCTTTTAATGTATCTGATCGAGCATAAGCATCTAAAATTATGTAATAAATATCTGGTTGATAATCTTTATTTATATATTGAGTAGTTTTAGATTGTTTTTGAGCCTGTAAATATTTATTGTTAGTTAATTTAACGTTAGAAATTTTAGAAAAAATAGTTAATATAGATAAAATAATTAACGCTATAGCAAATACATTAATTATTTTTGTTACTTTATCAAGATTACCTGATAGTCGATAAATTAAAAATGTTATAAAGCTAAAAACTATAATTAGAAAAATTAAATAATAGCGAATTCGTATCCAACTTTCAAAAAGAGGGTTTTCTAACAAAAAAGAGGTATATATCATCTTTGAAAAATAAAAAATAAAAATTATTAATGAAACAATTAGACCTGCTTTTTCAAAGTTTTTATTTGCAGTTCCCACTATTAATAATATTATTATTGTTATTGATATTGATAAAAACAATGGGATCATTAATTCAACAAAATATAATTGATTAATATTTTCTGAATAAACAAATAAAATAGGATATATTGCTAACAATAATGTATGTATTAAATAAGTATTTTTCATTATTCCTTTTTCAGAAGATGGTAAAGTACTCTTTCAGATTCATCCACTTTCTTAGCTTCAATAATATCAAAATAGTTGCTGAATTCATTTTCAAAACAGGCTAATGTATAATCTGGGAAAATATCTTTTCTTGTTGATAAAATCTTTTGAACCTGTGAATCGACTTTTGGAACAAATTCAATTATTAAATTTGTGCATATCTGGCTAAAAAATTCTGCAATTGTATTTAAAGGTAAATTATTTGAGATAGCAAGGTGATGAATTAAAGCAAGTGCCAGAACCGTATTAACAGGTCCTCTCTCAAAGAATGTCAGTCTTTCTTTATTATGCCAGCCTAAAGCCGGGCTAGGGTTAGTTAAGTCAAGTACAAGAGGCAAAATATTTCTCTCTTTCTTTTTCAAACACTCAAGATAATTCTTTTCAACTGAGGCAGGGTCAATATCTGCAGAAATCGTAAATATACCTTTATTAGCAGAAATTCTACTAAATTCACCTCTATTAGCACCGAGATCCCAGACTTTATCAGGTTTTATATCTTCAATAAACTTAGTAACTATTTCTTTTTTATGAATTAATGCTTTATCTGAATAATTTGTTATCTCATAATATTCAGCCCATTCAGTTCCTACTGGAGTATATTTTAGTTTTTTTATTGAAGTTTCAAGATTATCAACAAGGGCTAAAAGTTTAAACTTAGACATTTTGCAAGAACTTGTTTTAATAGTTTTGTTTTCATAATGCTTCTGGGTCTTTGAATGCAAGTGAATATTACTCAGACAGGAAAAATTAAGCAGTGTTCTTTTTGGCAAAATTGAGCTGGCTAGATCTACAGGAATACCATCAATATATATTTTCATAATTTGTGACAATCTGATATCTTTATATGTCATTAGCATTAATGGTGCATAAAAAAACTGACAAAATTGCCTGTATGCAACCCAGGGAGTGTTTTCTTTATATCTTTCAAACGATAGGGTATCAATAAAAATTGGCTTTCCATTAACAAATTGAATATTATATGCGCTTGCATCTTTTAAAGACATTCCATAATCCAGAGCTTTCTTCTGAATTTGAAGGGTTAACAAAGCAGCATCTTTTAACTGGCTAAAACACCATTCATATGGGTAAGAAATAAATGGTACTAATTCAGGTTTAATTACTTTATAAGCATTTTCCTTTTTTGCAATGCTTATGTCAACTTCATCATGAGAGACCAGTAGTTTTGAATCTACAAGAGATTTATATAATCCTGAAGAAAGCAGATAGTCATAATCTTCTTTATATATTTTATTTACCTGTCTATATAGAACGTTATTTTTAAAAAATAGAAACCCACTGGGGTCTCTGAAGGAACTATTCAGTATCTGATTCATTATTATCTGGTCCTGAGTCGTTTACTATATCACCATTATCAATTTCTGAGATTTCTTTTTTTGAAAAAAGGCTGAGAAAAAATAGTTTAATGTTACTCCAGAATATTTTAATAGAGAAAGTAATACCGGCCAGAGTTGCTATGATTATTTGTATAACAAAGCTTCCCGTACCCGGGTCAAGATATGCACAGGCCTTTTGAGGAAATAAAATGATTAAAGTTCCTGTAATAATGACAATAAATTTTACTTGAAGGAATGATTTCATTTAATATCTAATTTATAAAAACCTGTTATTATTGTTATACTAACAAAAATAATAGCCGTTTAAAAATTGGTAAAGTAAATAGCTACAATCAAATTGATATATAGTAATATTGGATTTAAAGAAATAAATTTAGCTATTTGTTTGTTTTTTGCACACAATAAATATAGCTAATCCAGGTATTCATTGCCTCATGAGCCTTGTCAGGTTTTATATCAATAATAGTTCCATTATTATTTGTAATTAAATCTATTACTTTTTCCTTTTTAAGTGCATGCATCTCCATAACAGCAGGGCATTTAAATCTTATTTTAAAGAACACATTCAATACTTTTCTTGGAACAAATCGGCATATCAACCCCCTGATTGACAAAGCCGGCTCGCTTGTTAGTTGAAAAACAGCTACCCCTCCTGGTTTAAGCACTCTTAAAAATTCCTTTAGATATATTTCAGTATACTTAGGTTCAATATGATGTAAAGTTATATAAGAATAAATAAAATCAAATGTATTATTAGAAAAGATTTGTAAGTCGCTTTTATCATTAAGAAAATACTCGCACTTTTGTGGGAATTTATTATATTCATTTGCAAGGTCAATCATTGATGGTGCAATATCTATTCCTGAAACATTTTCAAAATAGTTTGCTAAGGCCTGAGTTAATCTACCAACTCCACAACCAAAATCCAGAGCATGATGAAAAGATAAATTCAGATTCAGTGATTTCACATATTCAATAATCTCTTTTATCTCTTCAATACCAGTGTTAAAAAAAGCTTCTTTTTCCCATCTGTTATCTTTCATTTCTTTCAAAGAAACAATAGCCCAGAAAGGGTCTAATAAACCCAATTTATTCCAGTTATTTTGTAAATCTTTTAAATTCATATTGGTATTTTATAATAATTCGAGTTATTAACATATTTATTAAGAATTTATCGAAAAGAATAAGGACAATTTTCGTCCCCAATTATAAGTAACTGGATTTGTTTTAATTTTATTTTTAAAAACACTGAATAAAATTTTATGCATTGGTTTAAAACCTTTATAAACATAATAATCAAACCATATAAAGTGTTTTTGTATCAGTTTCTTATTAAATTCAGGCTGGTTAATAGCAGGTGTAAGTCTTTCCATGTTTGAATCAAGGTGATTAATCAGGTTTTCATTAATACATTTTTCATATAAAACAGTACCTGGATATGGATAAAATATGCTTGTAAAATGATTATCTGGTTGACATATTCTATTTATTTCAATTGTTTGTTTGAAATCTTCTTCAGTTTCACCAGGTAGACCAATCAGATTATAAAACGTAACTTTTATATCATATTTTTTTGCTATCTTAACAGCATTTATAACATCTTTGTTAGAATAGTTTCTATTAAGTATATCTTTTCGAACTCTTTCACTTCCGGATTCCAGCCCTATGTTTATATGGTTGAAATTAGCTTCCTTCATTATTTTAAAAATTTGATCATAATCAGTATTGGGAATAATTCTTAGATTTGCTCTATAAGAGATCTTATTATCTATTGACTTATTAAATTCTTTTAATTTAGAACAAAAATCATTAAACCATTTAATATTTGCAGTTATAGTCTCGACTTCCAGATAAAGAATATTTATAACAGGAAATTGCTTATTGATTTCGTTTAATTCCTGAATAATGTTTTCAGGTGATCTGAATCTGACATAAGTTCCGCTAGCCAACTTTTTAAGTGCATGATTACTGCAATATGTACAGGAAAAAGGACAACCTCTTCCCAGTAAAACATTAATAAAATTATTCTTTTCGAAAGATTCATTTACCCACTTAAACCACATTTCACGATCCGGAAAGGGTAAATTATCAAGGTTATGTATATATGGCCGGGTAGTATTTACTTCAATATTACTATTGTTTTTAATCCACAGGTTTAGAATATTTGATGGTGTTTGTTCTTTTTCAAGTTGAGAAATCAGCTCTAAAAGTGGCTGCTCTCCTTCCCCGATACAAACTGCATCAAAATCATCTTTAATTACTTTATCAGGGCATAGTGAAGCATGAGACCCTCCTATAAGCAAATAAATATGAGACTGATTTTGTTTAATGTGTCTGGCTATTTTTAATATAAAGGGATATTCAGTTGTTACAGAAGTAAAACAAACCAGTTCAGGCTTAAATTCTTGTATTGTTTTATCAATTAATTTGAAATTTTTTTTGCCGAAAAAATCACTCAAAACTAATAATTTAGTATTATGACCCTTATCTTTTATATATGAAGAAAGGTAAGAGATACCAAAGTGCATTTCACCAACAGTTTTTAAGGGTTTCTGCTGAGAAACCGGTATGTTATAGCTATATACAAAGAGAATATTCATTTGTACCTATAATAAAAGTTATTTTATAATAATAAAATGTTGGATAATTATAACTTTTATTTATTTTATCAAACTATTCCCTGCAATAAGTATCAAATTGAGTAGTTAATTTAATGGGCTACCTTTTTCTAATAACTTTTATTTTTTGTTTTTTCCCTAATTTATGTTTTAAGATAGGTTTTTTTAAAATACCTTTTCAGTTTATTTTCGTAGGGTTGTTATTTTTTTCCTGCTTCTTTTTTTGCCAATCTTTAACAATAACTAGAATTTTAACACTATATAAAACTAAATCGTTTAAGTTTTTCTTACTATTATTAACCTGGATAATTATTACTATTACAGTGTCTGTATTTACAGAGAAATTTTTCTTAACTGGTTTTATTTTATCATTTGGGGGGATTATCTTTATTATAGTCTTAAATTACCTGAATATGGTAATTTGCCTTCCAAAGATCATCAGTTATAAAAAGGCTTTTAGACTATTAATAATAATGTTTTTTGTTGTTTTCTTATTGGGTTTAATACAATTTATCGGTTTTTATTTCAATATAAGTTTTATTGATAACTTATTCAGTATTATTGTAAATAAAAGATATGAAACCGGATTAGCTTTCTATGGATCTAATAGAATATTTTCAGTTTTTCATGAGCCTTCAATGTTTGGATATTTTATTATTTTAACCTGTCCAATTATTTATACACTTTGTTTTAGCAGAGAAAGAATATTTAAAACCTCTATTAGTGATTTAATAATTAAAAAATTAACCTTTATATTAATGGCAATAGATTTAATTTTATCTCAATCTGCGGCATATTATTTTATTGGTGCATTAATTATAATTGCTTTTCTTATAATTAAGTTATTAAAATCAAAATTTTCCTTAAAAATTAAGTATATTTTTAATGCATTAATTGCCATTACGGGTTTCTTATTAATAATAAATTTTATGAGTTTTAATATTATTAATCATTTACTAAATGAGACCCCATTTAATCGAGTAATAAAAGTTATTTTAAATATTGATGACCGTGAAGGTTTATATGAGGCTGAAGGCTCTTTTGCGACAAGAGTAATTCTATTTTATAATGCATATTGCATATTTCAGAAAAATCCCCTATTTGGTGTGGGTTATGGAAATATGACCAGAGAAATGATATATCAACTCGATGAATCACCAATTCCCTTAAACTGGGAAGTCGAATATTATTTAAAAGCTTCAAGAGAAAGCTTAACTGTTGGTGCCTCTTCAGCAATATTTTTCAGGTCTTTAGCCGAAACAGGTTTCATCGGCACAATATTGTTATATTTATTCTTTTTAACATTTATTATTAAAATTGATTTAACACTGAAAGTTTATGATGGTATAGAGAAAGATTTTTTAATAGGAGCTAAATACTTTTTAATTATTTTAATATTGTCTTCTTTTTATACATCAATTCTGCATGCTACTTATATGTGGGTTTTAATCGGCATCACTCACTCATTATTATTAGTTAATAAAAGTAAGAATAACAACAACAATAATATTAAGGCGAAAAATGTTAGAACCTAAAGTCTCAATAATCGTTCCCATACACAATTCACTTAATTATACTCTAAAATTTTTAGAGTCTATAAAAAAAGTAAATTACACTAACTATGAAATTATCATTGTTGATGACGGTTCAACAGATGGATCATATGAAAAGATTTCTGAACTGTACCCTAATATAATATTGCTAAGAGGTGATGGAGATTACTGGTGGACTAAATCTATCAATACAGGTATAAAATATGCTTTAAAAAACAATCCTGATTTTATATTAACTTTAAATAATGATGTGGAAGTTGATAAAGATATTATAACAAATCTGATAAAATGCTATAACAATAACCCGGATAGTATTATAGGTTCAAAAGTATATAAAAAATCAACGATTGAAGAAGTTTTCTTTGGTGGTGGAAAAATAAGCTGGTTAATTCCAAGTCATTTTAATATTGCACCTTATGGCAATCTTGATAATGAACCCTATTCCAAGGTAAGAGAAGTTGATTTTTTAACCGGTATGGGATGTTTATTCCATGCCAAAATGTTTCATGCTATTGGTTTTTTAAATGAAGAAAAATTACCCCAGTATTATGCTGATGGGGAAATAACATTAAGAGCTAAAAAAACCGGTTATAAATTATTATTTTGCCCTGAAGCAAAATTATGGAATTGTGTTGAATCTACATCCTGGTATTTTCCTGATAAGTTTAACCTGGCAAACCTTAAAAAACTTCTATATCATAAAGGTTCACCATATTATATTAAAGCAACCAGCTATATGTATTTTCATTACTGGCCAAAAACTATTGGCTGGCTGGCCTTTACATTGCTTTATTTTAAATGTTTTATTGGACTAATACTTAAAGAAATACCCGGTGGTTCTAAAATAATTAATTTATTCAGGCAAAAATGATAATATTATCTAATTAGGAATTAATTTTAGATAAACAATAAATATGAGTGAAATAACTAAAGATTATACAATTATTGAGGCTGGGAAAGAAGAAAAAAATTACTGGCAGGATCTTTTTGTATACAGGGAACTTTTCTATTTTCTTGCCTGGCGAGATGTTTTGGTCAGATATAAGCAGACTATAATTGGAATTATCTGGTGTATTATTAAGCCATTGTTGTTGATGATAGTTTTTACAATCATATTCGGAAAATTGGCTAAATTCCCTTCTGATGGGGTTCCATATGCGATTCTTGTTTATACTGCTCTTTTACCCTGGCAATTTTACGCTACATCATTAACAGATAGCAGTAATTCTCTTATCTCTAATACTAATATGGTTTCAAAAATTTATTTCCCAAGAATAATTATTCCAACAAGCTCTATAATAGTAAATTTATTTGATTTTGTTATTTCTTTCTTAATTTTATTGGTATTAATGATTTATTATCAGTTTGTGCCATCATGGACAATCCTTACAGTACCATTTTTTTTATTTATTGCTATTTTGAATACTCTTGGTTCTGGCTTATGGCTTTCTGCAATTAATGTTAAATATAGAGACGTTAAATACATTGTACCTTTTATTATTCAACTGGGGTTGTATATTTCACCAGTAGGGTTTAATAGTAGTATTATTCCGGAGCAATGGAGACTGATATATTCATTAAACCCTATGGCTGGTGTTATAGATGGCTTCAGATGGGCAATTCTTGGCAATGAAACTCAAATATATATGCCGGGATTTATTTTATCCTGTTTCGTTATTATATTAATCTTTGTTACTGGTATCTGGTATTTTAGAAAGACTGAAAGAACTTTCGCAGATATAATTTAAGGAAAATATGACCCAAGTAATTCAAGTTGAAAATTTAGGAAAGAAATATCTTATCACCCATAAAACTGGTGAAGTGTATTTAACTATGAGAGATGCTATCTCTAAAAATTTGAAAAATTTATTTAATAAGACAAGTAATAAAGGGGTTGATTCAAAAGAGGAATTCTGGGCAGTAAGAGGTATAACTTTTAACGTAAATGAGGGAGATAGAGTAGGAATAATTGGTAGAAACGGTGCTGGTAAATCTACTATCTTAAAATTGATAAGTAAAATAACAGCCCCCTCGGAAGGAACTATAAAAATTAAGGGGAGAGTTGCAAGTCTTTTAGAAGTGGGTACAGGTTTTCATCTGGAATTAACCGGTAAAGAAAATATATATCTTAATGGCGCTGTGCTTGGAATGGGTAAGGCTGAAATAAAAAGAAAGTTTGATGATATAGTAGCATTTGCTGAAATAGAAAATTTTCTTGATACACCAGTAAAAAGGTATTCTTCTGGTATGTATATCCGCCTTGCTTTCGCTATAGCATCTCATCTTGAGCCTGAAATACTAGTAGTAGATGAGGTGCTGGCTGTTGGCGACTTGCAGTTTCAAAAAAAATGCATAGCAAGGATGGATGAAGTTAGCAAAGAAGGCCGTACTATTTTATTTGTAAGTCACAATATGGCTATTATTAATGCTCTTTGTAATAAAGGGATTTTACTTGAAGAGGGTAAAACTAAATTTATTGGACCAGTCAATAATGCTGTAGAAGAATATATTTCCAATGTTTCCGTATTTGCTAAAAATACTCATTTAATTGATAGAATAAGGCCTAAAGAATGTTCTTTAAAAGCTAAAATTATTGAAGTATCTATTATTACAGAAAGAGGAGAGGATCAAGATATTATTGATAGTACAAAGCCTTTTATTGTGAGATTTACAATTGATGCTAGTGCTGATATTAATAGTGCTATTTTATTTAATATTAATGATATGTCACAGGATTTAATAAGGTTTGATTCGGCTCTAAGTTCTAATAAATATTTTTCTTTCAAAAAAGGAATAAATACTGTAGATTGTAAAATTAAACCAACATACCTTACTCAGGGCAATTATAAAATTGACTTTTGTTTGTTAAGAGTTCCTAATGAAATAGTGCACGATCAAATTCATGATGCCTTAACTTTTTCAGTATTAGATTTAGATCCTTATAATACTGGCTTTAATTTATCTCAAAAATACTCACGGTTTCATGTAGATCATGAATGGTTAGAAAATAAGGTAAGAAAATGAAAGTACTTCTTTTTAGCTATGGTTGTCATTTTAATATTTGCATAGGTCTATTACTAGAATTTATCAGTTTAAATCTTGAAAAAGGCAATGAGATATATATTGTTAAGTGTGATAGTGACCTGGAATATTGTAGTTTTAATCCTAAAAACATAAATAGAACCTGTGAAAAAGGATGCAGCAATTTTTTTGATAAATGTATAAAACTTGTAGATATACCACCAGAAAATATAATTGAATTTCCTTTAAAAAATATTTCTTTTGAAAAATTACCAAAATCATTTAAGAATACTGATGAATTAATAAATTATACGATAGATGGTGTAGAAATTGGCATTGGAGCAGCATCTACATTAATAACAGAATTTTCTGACCAGAATTTTGATACATTAAAATACAAAGATGATGTCTATAGAGCATTAAAAACATCTTATTTCGTTCATATAAATGCTATCAAGATTTTTGATGAAATAAAACCAGATTTTGTATACCTTTTTAATCCACGAATTCTTGAGGTTAGACCTATTCTTAACATATGCAAAAATAATAATGTACCTTTTCACTCATATATATTTACTAGTGATTATAATAAATATGTTTTATTTGAAAATACTTATATTCATGATCTTAATTATATTAAGAATCATATTAATGAGCTCTGGGAAAAAGCATCAGATAATAAAGAAGATATTGGTAAAAAGTTTTTTGAAAAACAACAAAA
>JBFMGH010000180.1:0-4755 GCA_040752795.1 Cyanobacteriota bacterium | reverse complement strand
AAGAAATATTGAACTGTCTTTTAAATCTGCAGAATTACCTGAAATAATGCTGGATGAAAATCAGATAACTCTTGCCGTAAATAACCTATTATCTAACGCTTTAAAATATTCACCAGATAACAGCCTGATAATAATCAAAACAGAAAAAGTAAATAATATGGCAGAATTATCAGTGATAGACTCTGGAATTGGAATAGCAAGTGATGAACTGGACAAAATTTTTGACAGATTCTATAGATCTAAAGACAATAAAAAACATAATATTTACGGCACAGGGCTGGGATTATCCATTGTTAAAAAAATTATAGAGGTTCATGGTGGAGAAGTCTCCTTAAAAAGTACTTATGGAGAAGGAAGTACTTTTTGTTTCACTCTCCCTTTAACAGATCAAGAATAACGACTCATACATAACAATATCAAACATTTGAAACAACCCGGGAAACAGAAAAAATATATCGGGCAAAAAAGATACTATATTATGTTATTTTAGACAACAACGCTCCTAAGAAGCTTGTGTTGTTTCCTCTCTGAATGCAAAAGACTTGTGCATAAGTGTATATATTCTCAAAAAAGCTAAGGTAGCAGAGAACCAGCGTCAGGCTTAAAGGCCCGCTGCGCGGGCCTTTAAGCCCTCCCTTTGTTAACCACTGTTCCCTGATATTTTATAAAATAGTTATGCAGAGGTCTGTGCAACTGAATGCAGATTTGTAAAGTGACCGGGTTAAAACTAAGTTGTTCATTGATCAGAAAAAAACATTTTTAAAATAGTAGCTAGCTACTATCAGTTTTGTTAGCTGGTTGCTAACAAAATGAAGCCTCAAATTGTTTTTTTAAAGATAAGGAGATGTTAATAATATTTAGCAAAGGAGTATTATATGAGACTTAGACCACGTATACCTAAACCACCTATACCCAAACCACCTGTACCCAAACCACCTGTACCCAAACCACCTGTACCCAATCTACCTGTACCTAATCCAACACATCCACCAGTTCCACCCGCACCAACTCCAAAACCACCAGCTCTGCCGGCGCCATTACCAAAGCCTCCAGAGCAAACAATCCCAAGTCCAAAACCTCCTTCAACACCTGCACCATGGAAACCACCAAAACCGGTTGTATTACCAGGACCATGGAAACCACCTGGAAACATGCCAACAAAACCCACAAAACCACCTATAAATAAACCGCCTGAACGGTTACCTATAACCATTATGCCAATAACTAACTCGGAAAACAAATCACTAGCACCTAATTTGTCTATCAAAGGTTAGTAATAATTATAAAAATTAATTTGTATAAAAATAAATGGGGGAAAATTTAAATATAAACTTATTAACAATAAGCTCTCTATCTTGCTTCATTTAAAAAGTACTTACCATATCTTGTTTTCTTTTGGGGCTGTTTAATAATAAACAATAAACAGCCCCTTTTATTAAATACATATGTATTTACCATAAAGTTATATCAATTAACAACCGCAGATTAATTAAATTAATCACACATAATGTCGATATATTAGAATAAAAAGACTTTCGATAAAGGAAGATAAAGTTTATGATAAAAAACAATAAAGGTTCTTCATTTACAGAGTATATAATCCCTACGATCATAGTAGGACTTACCTTAGGACTAGGTTTATATACTTTTATTAAAAATAAAACACTTCTTAATTTTTTAAAATCATCCTCAAATTTTTTTATTGAAGGAAATACACTTATTTTAAATCCAACTCAAAAAACTATTACCCCGCAAAAAACTATTACACCTGGTTCACTTGGTGGAGATCTGGATAAACCAGTTATTCAATGTAACGAAACAGGCTCTTGTTTTATAGATTTTGGTAAATTTGTCTTATCTGGCATACCAGAAAATGTAAACGAAATCTCAACAGCTACCCGAGGAGGGGAAATAACACAAGCTTATGCTAATATAATATTACAACTTATTCAAAACCTTGAAAAAGATCCAACAATTTTAGAACAATATGATTCAAAGGTTATACTTGAATATTTAAAACAGTTAGCTGATAATGCTCTTAAAATGTCTGTTATAGAAGAAGAAGGTTCTAAGTATGCTACTAATTTAAATAATCTCGAAACTTCTTTCTTTAATTCTATTAATCCACCAGAAATTAATATTAATGATAAATTAAATTTAATTGATCCTAATAATTTTACTAATGAAAACCTAAATCTCTTACTTGCCTCTCAAAGATATATGAAAGATACAGGTTTAATTGATCAAACAGATCTTGAGAATTTTTCAAAAATAACCATTTCAATAAAACAAGATTCTTCTAATCTTAAAGACTGGCAAAAAGATTTTCTTAAACAAATGACTTTTATTGGAACTTCGAATTTTGGCACATCTGGTTTCGGTTCACTAGGTGGCAGTCCACCAATTCCTCCTTCAACTACTAATTCTATTCAAAATTTCGCTGCAACATTAAAAACCTTTATTAATACTAATACTGATGTAAATTTACATCTTCAACAAGTTATTGAAACTCCAGCACCTGAAATTCCTTCTAATACTTCTGTATCACTTCAAAATTATCTCAGCAATTATGCTCAATATGCTATTGCGATAAAAGATTCTGAATCAGTATCAAACTCGGTTCATTCCAACTCAGTGCTAACAGATCCTGGTTATAAATTTCAAGAACTAATTACAACACCTCCTACTGCAATTCCTCCAAATATTGAACTTCTTATTAAACAGATTGGTAATCAAGTTACCACAATTGGTAATGCTAATGAAGTTAACAATATTGTTGATCCTACAAATGGTACTAATTATGAAGAGTTTGTTATTTCTTCTAGTTCAAATATAGATACCAAAATAGCTGAAGCATTAATAAAAAATTTCAGTCCATAGTTTTTCCTAATTAGTTTATCCTGAAAAAATCAACAGGTGACAAGTTCAAATTTAGCTAACTTAGCACAATTACAATTTAAAGCCTGTCGAATCTACTGTTAGCTAAAGTTATACATGTTCTTAGGCAGCGAGTTATATGGTTCATCAAAACTCTACAATAACACTAAACCCGGGTGTAAAATTTTATGATATATTAACACATCCTGAAAATTATGGTAATCCAACAATTCCACCACAGGTACAAACATTAATAAACAACATAGGCAACCAGGTTACAACTATTGGAGATGCTATATCAACTCAAAATGTTGACATGGGTAGTGGAATAATGTCTCAAAAATTAAGTTTGCCAGATAATAGTGGTATAGATACCAGAATAACACAATCAATCCTTAATAACTATGTTACAGAGGAATAAAAAAGCTTTATCAATTAAATTAAATTATATTTAATGGCTGCAACAGCTACTTGAATTCTGCTTGTTAGATGCAGTTTCTTAAAAATACTTCTAACATGGTTTACTACTGTCGATTCGCTTATAAAAGTCATTTCACCTATTTCTTTATTAGAATATCCCTGAACTACCAGCCTTAATATCTCTGCTTCTCTATCAGATAGAGGTTCAAATTTATCATTGGAAAACGGTAGTTCAATTTTTACAGTATTTCCTGTTGATTTTTTTCTGAGGTTGGCTTCTATGTGTGCAAGTAAAACTGACATCGTACATGGCTTAACGATATAATCATCAGCGCCTTCAAGCAACGCTCTTGACTCAGTTAAATCATCATTAATGCCTGTCAGCATAATAACAGTATAATATGAAGTAACATGCAGAGCTCTTATTTTAGCCAGTATTTGCCACCCATTAGCATCAGGAAGATTAATATCAAGCAATATTACATCAAAGCTATCTTCTTTTAACTGATCTATGAAATTTAATGCTTCTAAGCCGTTTTCTATAAGGGTTACCTGATGATTTCTGGCCTCTAATGAACTTTTAACAATAAAGCTGATAGAACTATCATCTTCAATTAACAATATTTTATATGTATCAGGAGTATTCATATTCTATTAAATTACTAATAAATATTTTAAATTACTGTTTCTATTCTTACTAAAATTTAATGTAATAGTAGCAAAAAACACCTAAATAAACAACAAAGGTAATTTTTAGTGATATATAAAAATCAAAATAGCCCCTAAACAAACAGGATAATAGATATTATTATTGCTATATTATTATCTGATTTATATTTTAAACATAATAAAAGATATTTTCATAGTCAAATTAAATATCACACCATAATCGAGTAGTAGGCTACCCATTAATTGAGTAGCCGACCTCTCACACCACCGTACAAGCCGTTCGGCATACGGCGGTTCGACAAGATTAATGTAGCAATGAATATCTTTCATTAATGGTTATCAAACCTAATTTCTTTAGGACATCATTGGTGAACGTCTTTGTAAGGATTGGGCTATTGGATATTCTCCAGTAACCTTTTCTGGTGTTGGCATATTTCCAGGATTTCTTCTTGTCCATACCTAGTTTGACAAGATTATCATGCCTGGTTTTTATCCTTTTCCACTGTTTCCAATAGCACATTCTTATCCTTCTTCTGAGCCATTCATCCAATGATTTAGTTAGGTTCACCATATCAGCAAGTGAAAAGTAATTCACCCATCCTGTTATATACTCTTTGAGCCTTAACATTCTTTGTGACATACTCTTTCCATTGTTTCTGTTCGTCAGTGCGGGACTTTGCCTCCGGCTTCCTTCAGATTCCACCTCACGATGGACACCCTTGCCTTTAGCTAATGGTTCCTACTACCAAGTCCATAAAGGTCTTTCACCTCCTAGCTACTATCCATGTC
>JBFMGH010000179.1:0-8296 GCA_040752795.1 Cyanobacteriota bacterium | reverse complement strand
AAATGACCAATGTATCAAAAGGGCTTAAATCTAAATTAAACGAGATATCAGTAATAAGCAATACAAATTTTTTACAAAAGTGTATTGCTGAAGATGGCACAATAAAGTACCTTCTTGGGTTCCCTGATGGTGAGCGTGTTGAAACTGTATTGATGAGATTTGATAATAGGCCTAACCTGACTGCTTGCGTCTCAACTCAGGCTGGATGTCCAATAAAATGTATATTTTGTGCTACTGGTAAACTGGGTCTTAAAAGGGACCTTTTGTCTGCTGAAATGGTTGATCAGGTTATGATGATTCAGCGTGATACAAATATAAAAGTTTCTAACATTGTTTTTATGGGCCAGGGCGAGCCTTTTTTGAATTATGATAACCTTGCTGGGGCTATTAAAGTTTTTAATCGATCTCTTGATATTGGTGCTAGAAAAATTACTGTTTCTACATCTGGTGTTATACCTGGCATACTAAAGTTTGCCGATGATTTTCCACAGGCCACTCTCGCTATTAGCCTTCATGCTGCTACTCACGAGACAAGAAAAAAGCTCGTGCCTATTGAAAACAAATACCCTATTGATGACCTTGTTGAGGCTCTAAAAAAATATTACGACAAAACTAATCGACGTATAACTATTGAGTATGTCTTGATAAAAGATATCAATGATGATTTGAATGAAGCTAAAATGTTAAATCTTTTGCTGAAAAACTTGCATTGTAATATTAACTTGATACCTTATAATCCTATAAATAGTAATTCTAAATTTTCTGAACCTTCTGAAAACCAGATAAAAATGTTTAAATATATTCTTGAATTATCCGGAAAAAAAGTCACTGTTAGGTTAAAAAGAGGCGATGATATATCAGCTGCTTGTGGTCAGTTATCAGGTGAGTATAACAAATGAGTGATAAATTAACTGAAAAACAGAAAAAAACCAATAAAACAGTTATTGCTACAGCTTTAGTTCTACTGACTGTTATTCTTTCAACATTTCTTGTTGGGTATATTAAATCCAATAAAGAAAAAGAGCAGATTGAACTTCTTACAGCAATACGAAGCTATAAAATGGCAAAAGACTATGTATATAAAAAAGACTATAACAAGGCCATTGAAATGTTTAAAGAGGCGCTAACTGCATATCCGGATGATCCAAATTTTCTGGCTGATCTGGGGCTTACTTATAAACTTCAGGGCAATTATACTGAATCTGAAAAATATTTAAATAAAGCCCTTGACCTCAAACCTAATGAATTTAATGCCTATATTGTCCTGGCTGATATAAAAAATAAAAATGAAAACTATAATGATACAATTAAACTGCTTGATAAGGCTATGAAAATTGATAAAAACCATAACAATATAAAGATTGCATATAATTACTATGGTTATGCACTGATGGAAAAAGGACAAATTGATGAGGCGGAAAAATTTCTACGCAAATCTTTAGACCTTGCACCTGACTACCTCGAAGCCAGAAACAACCTCGGCCTTCTTTACCTTAAAAAACAAAAATTCAACGAGGCTATGAATCATTTTAATTCTTCTTCTGAATTATCTAAAAATAACCCGGATACACAATATTATATTGCTTTAACTTTTTATAAAATGAAGAAATATAAAGAGGCTATATCTAAACTTGAGCGTATACTGCACATGACACCAAATTATTATAACTCTTACTTTCTGATGGGCTGTGTATATGCTAAACAGAACTCTGTAAATAAATCTATTAATTCTTTTAATAAAATGATTCAGGTTGAAGATCATCATCTTGGTGAAAAAGAATATGTTAAAAATCTCAATGAGTCACTGGCCATACTTAATGAACTAAAAACTAATAACTCTTCAAGGCTCGAAATATATGATCTTATTGCATCAATATATGTGAAACTTAATAATGTTGATAAAGCTTTAGATATTTATCATGCTGCACTTAAAGCAGACCTTAATTTTCCGGAAGTTCATAACAATATGGCTGTTTTATACCTCGAAAAAAAAGACGAAAAAAAAGCTATGGAACATTACGAGAAAGCTCTTGGCAAAAAACCTAAAGACGCTATTATTCAATATGGCATGGCTAACCTGTTTAAGAAGCAGAAAAACTACGATAAAGCTATAAAGGGCTTTAAGAAAACTTTGGAAATTGATCCAAAATTCAGCTTGGCTGAGGTCAATCTGGGTGAAATATATAAAGCTAAAGATGACTTTGAAAATTCTTTTATTCATTATAGAAAAGCACTTGAAATTAATCCTTCTGAAGCATATGCTTACCTCGGCATTGGTGACTTATACTATAAAAAAGACCTCAAAGAAGATGCTATATGGAACTATAAACAATTTATTAAGTACGCTAAAGACACTCCAAAAAAACAACAAATTTATGATCTCATTGAAAACCTTTCTTCACAATTATAATCCTGATTCTTGTATTTGTTTATTACATCAATCTTCATCAACAAACTTTATAGGAGATAATAATGACTGTTAAAAATCAATTAAAATTTTTTTCAATACTGTGTATCACTCTCTTATCAATAAACTCATGCAGCTTTATCAGCGAAGAACAGAAAATGAATTCAATTATAAAACTTAAACCGGTTAATGAAAAGTTAATAGGTTATTTAAATGAAGCTGAATACCTCTGTAATCAAGATGCAATGAACTATAATAACTTAGAATTTGATGTTGATAATAATCTTAATAAGTCATTTAAAATGACCGGTAACCTTGAAGAATACTTGAGCCATGTAAAATCTGTTAATGATACGATATACAATTTGCGAAATGAGTTAAAATCACTATATGAAGGTGATAAAATTCTTCAACAGGGTGAAACAGGTGAGACTATTGATAAATACATTACAGATTTAAATGCAGTATTTGTAGATTACGGTAAATATCACAAAATGTTATTAGATATGAACATAAATAAAGATGAATATCTGGGTTTTGTATTATCAAAACATTCTAACCAAGGTCTAACTGGTACACAGTTTGCAGCTGTTGTTTCTGGCACAACTAGAGGTATGAATGAAGAACATTTAAAACAATTAATGTTCGGGCGCATGATGTATTGTGCTAAATATAAAGCCGTTTATAAAGAAGCATTAATGGTCAAAAAACTTTATTATGATATTGAACAGAAGAAATAATACATATTAGTTTTTAACTGGAGGATTATGTGACTGTAAACATTCTTGAAATAGCAAAAAATATTGAACTATTAGCTCCTATAGAGCTGGCAGAATCATGGGATAACTGTGGATGGCAAATACTATGTGAAAATAATAACATCAATAAAGCACTTGTTACTCTAACTGTTGAACTTGAAGATATTAAATATGCTATAAAAAATAATATTGATGTCATAGTATCTCACCATCCGGTCATTTTTACACCAGTTAAAAATCTGACTCCTCTAACGCTCCCGGGGCAAATTATTCTTCAGGCTATAAAAAACAATATATCTATCTACTCTGCACATACTAATCTCGATAAAATACCCGGAGGCGTCAGTGACTTACTCGCTGAGAAACTAGAACTAAATAATATTAAACCTCTGATACCTGAGAAATATATTCCTGAAGCAGGCCTCGGTAGAATTGGCCAGCTACCTGAACCCACAGACCTCAATATTTTCCTGAATAAAATAAAAAAGGTTTTAAATATCAATAATATTAAAGTTGTTAACCAGCCACAAATTTCTAAAGTGCAAAATATTGCTTTATGCGGTGGCTCTGGTGCAGGCTTTATTAACTTCATAAACCCCTCTATTGATCTATACCTCACCGGTGATATTAAATATCATGACGCTCTCGAAGCTATGAACTTTGTTCTTGTCGATGCAGACCACACCAATACCGAACAATTTATAGTTTATAAAATCGCTGAAATACTAAAAAAACTCAATATCGATGTAGAAACAACTGAATCTAAAACACCATGGCTAATTTACTAACAAAAGTTCAACTCGGGCAAACAAATCTTCACGTTTCAAAACTCTGTTTTGGCACACTCGCCCTTGGGCCATATCATTCAAAATTAAGTATTGATGAAGGTTCTTCTCTTCTGGTTCAAGCTTATAATAATGGCATTAACTTCTGGGATACAGCTGAGCTCTATGAAACATATGAATACATTCGATCCGCTAACGAAAAACTTGGCTGCCCTGAAGACCTGATAATTTCTTCAAGAAGCTTTTCCCGAACATACCATGAAATGGCTGAATCTATTGATAATACTTTGAATTCTTTAGACATTAAATCCATACCAATTTTTGGGCTGCATGAACTATCTAATATAAATGATTTTAACAATTCGCTCGGTGCTTTTAAAGCACTCAAAGAAGCTAAAAAAAATAAATTAATTCAATACATAGCTATTACTATGCACTCTGTAGAATCTGTTAAAATTGCAGCGGAACAAGACTGGGTCGATATAGTCTTTCCTTTATATAATAAAGCTGGCCTGGGTATAATAGGTGGAAATACTATCCAGATGTCTGAAGCAATAGAATATGCTTATAATAAAGGCAAGGGCATCTACATAATGAAAGTGCTGGCTGGTGGCCACTTATCTTCATCTCCTGAAGAAAGCATTAAATTTGCCCTTAATAACAAAGCAATTCATTCTATTGCTATAGGCATGGATAATATTGATGAAATGTTAATGAACCTGGCTATTTTTACTGACGACAAAGTGAAAATAAATCTAATTAAACCAAATGTTAAAGCATTCAAAAGAATCATTAATGTTGACCCATGGTGTGAAGGTTGTGGCAAATGTATACGTATTTGCCCTAACAGCGCAATTACTCTACAATTCTCTCAAGCCACTGTTGATCACAATAAATGCATTTTATGTGGATACTGTGCCAGCGCCTGTGATATGTTCTGTTTGAAGGTAGTTAAACAACCATGAAAAAAATGATACTTATTTTCTTAATTTTTATTACTCTTATAAGCTCTACTCAGACATTTTCTCAACCAATGAATAATGCCCAGTTTACTATCGAGAAAATCAAAAACGATATTAAACAAAATAAATATGACAAAGGTGCTTACATGGGACTCATATATCTATATTCCGAAGAAAATGAATATGAGAACATGCTTAACACTATGCAACAAGTTGCTAGAATGTTTAAAAAAGATTTGAAGGTTTTACAGGCGTTTAATGAATATTCTAAAGAGTATTACAGTAAAAAGAACTATGAAATAGCTCAAAAAATTGCTAAATTAACCATGTCTCATTTTAAAGATGACCCTGATGTCGCGCTTATACTGTCAGAAATTTATCTGAAACAAAATAAACTTAATGATAGTATAGCTGTCCTTGAGAATTTCTTGAAAAAAGTACCTGATGACCTGCTTATTACCGATAAGCTTTTTGAATCCTACATCTATAAAGCTGATTACGATAAAGCTTTTCAAACTGCCAGAAAGGCTCAACAATATAGAATTAATAATATTTATCTTTACTTCCTTGAAGGCCTGTCTTTACAGCTAAATGATAAAGAAAAAGCTATTGATTATTATAAAGCTTATCATGGAAAGCTTTCTATTTCACAAGAATATGAACCTAGAATAAAAGTAGCTGAAAAAATTGCAAAAACGCTGACTAATAATGCTGCCACGGCTGATGACTATAAGAAATTAATAGAATTTACTGAAAAACTCAATGCTCCAAAATCTTATTACCTTATTCAGGCTAGATATGCTCAAAAATTATTTCCTGAAAATACTTATTTTACTCAAAAAATTAACTCGATATACGAAAAAGTTGGTATAAGTATGCCTCAAGAATAAATTAAGGTTTATTATTAATCTGATAACAACATGCCAGTTCCTACCCCAAGAGCAAATGATCCTCCTTCATTACAGGCAGGGTTCGAGGGGTCAACATCTTTAAGGCTCTCATTAATACGAGCTATATCTCTTGATAAATTAGTATTATCTTTACCATAAATAAAATTAATAACCTTTAAAACTGGCTCTCCATTTTCATCAGCTTTTACCTGAAGAATTCTAGCTGGCACTGCTATTAAGTTTTCTGAATTAATATCTGACTTTTCAGCATAAGTAGCAACTACATCCTGACTGTAGTCGCTGGGTATGGTTTTGGTACCAAAATCTGCAACTACAACACCCATTAACTCCATATTGTGTCTTTCTGCAAGTGATGAAGTTGATTGCGCTAATTTATAAACATAATTTGCAAGTTTTTCCGCATTTAATGGCACTTTAGAATTATCTTGATTTACTACAAAATCTTTATCAACTCGTTGTAAATTATTAACAGTCTGTTCAGCTACGGTTGGCGGAGGTGCTTTAACAGCATTAGAATCATTAGGCTTACAGCCTGTTAGAGGTGCTGTTACAACTGTTAATAATGCCCCTAGGCCTAGTAGCCCATTCCTTATCGGATGGCGTTTTCTCTTCGCAGTAAATGAAACCTGATCATAATTTAATTGTTTGATTGGGGGTGAAAACGTCTTAGAGTTTATATTAGAACTAACAGGATTAATAAACAAAGACTGACTATTAACTGATAAAGACATATTATTCTCTCTCTAAATTGAAATAATAAAATATTTATCTGCAAACATTTAATAGCTTAAATATGATAAAAATGTATTTGTGCTAAAAAGATATTGTATACTTTACAATAATTAATTATTTAGGTTTACAATTAAAACAACTTTTATTTAATTTGGTCATAAATAATTTAAAAGAACTGTGAATATTCAATAAAATAGTTTTCAAGGACCCGCATAAAAATAGGCATTGTTGCTAATAAAACCATACAGCCAACACAGGGTTTAAAAACAAAACTTAACTGAAATACGTTAATTTGTGGGGCTGTTTTAGAAATTATACCCAGTATTATGTCAATGGCCAGTGTTGTAATAATAATAGGTGCAACCATCTGAAATCCTACAAAAATTATATTTCCAGATATTGTTATTAAATAATCCAGTGATATTTGAGACATCATTTGTGGGGTTGGGTCAAAGAGTGGAAATAGATCAAAACTTCTTTTAAAAGCACTTATTACCCAGTGCAGTCCACCGATTTCTATAAAAACAACAACAGAAAATAAGCTCATTATGTGTCCAATAATTGATGTCTGTACTTTTGTACTGGGGTCAAAAGTGCTGGCACTTGATAACGCCATCTGGTTATTTGCTAAGTCTCCAGCTGCTTGCACTGTGTGGAAGATCATTCTTGATATAAAGCCGATTGTAATTCCTACTACTACATTGATAAAGAGTAAATAAACAAATGATTGTCCTTGCGGAATAGTACCTACATCAATAATTGTTAATATTACAAGTGTTAAAATAGTAGAAAAGCCTACTTTTGCCATAAAAACTAATTCTTTGCGCTTAAAAATAGGCGCTAGCTGGAAAAAAGCTATCATTCTAGCAAACACCAGCATATATGCTATGTAATAATCATAGAAGTTAGGAAGCTGATCTAACAGTTTTATTATTTCATGTGTCATTTAATTGTCTAACCAAAAATCATTTGTAATTTTGTAGAGGTATTTCCGTTTTAAATAACAGTTCTCCCTGGAGGCCTAATAAAGCGAAATGCAGGTTACCACTCGTAGGAAGAGATTGATTATCCTTCTTGGGGTATGCGACAATATCACCTTTAACAGTTTTGCCGGGGGCAATAATGCCTGGGGGCAAGTTTTGATTTCTTACTAGTAAACTTGTTCCATTGTCATCAGTTACTTTAGTTAAATCCCAGAGTAAATATTTGCAATCAGAGGTGATATTTTTTAATGATAAATGTATAACAAGGCTATTGTTAACTACATTTACAGAACTTATTTCAAGGTTAAGCCCATTGTTATCTGATTTAAGTTGTCCATTGTATAGTTTTGATGCTTTTGAGTCTATTGAACTATGAATATCAAACTCGTTTGTTGTTTGTGGTTTTAGACTAATTTCAATTACTTCTGGATTTTGTTTTTCTGGTTCTGATTTTTCAACGGGAGCAGGATTTATTTTAATTTGCGGTTTAAGTTTAGGTTCTTGAACTTTATTTTTTTGCTCGACAGGTTTAGTTTTTTCTTCAACAGGGTTGCTTTTTTGAGCTTTAGCTATTTTATCAACCTTTTTCTTTTTAGATTCATTTAAGTTTTTATCAGGAGCTTTTGATTTATTTTCTTTTACAGTAATTTCAGGCTTAGGGGGTTTATCGAGTTCAAATAGCTGTTCTTTATTTGTGGTTTTATTTATTGCTGGTTTAGCTATATCAGGGGCTTTTAATTCAGGTAGTTTCTCATTAG
>JBFMGH010000178.1:0-2396 GCA_040752795.1 Cyanobacteriota bacterium | reverse complement strand
TTTCTGATGAAACAATTAGTAAAACAATTTCTAAAGAAGAAAAGCTTTCACAAAAAGAAGAATCTATCTCTGAAAAAATAGAGCAGAAAGAATCATTAGCTATTGAAGAACCAATAAATAAGCAAGAAATAGATCTGGGAAATGAAAATTTTCAGGAAAAAATAGAAAAAATTAAACCGGCAAGCATAAAATTCAACTTTGAATCTTTTATAGGAGAAAAACTGCTTAATGTAATTGGTGCTATAGCTTTAATAGTAGGCATCGGTTTTTTCCTTAAATATGCTTTTGAACAAAACTGGATCAATGAAACGGTAAGGGTTGCTTTAGGAGTTGGTTTTGGCGGAATACTGCTGTATGGTGGTTATCATTATTTCAAGAAAAGTTATATTGTCTTTTCTCAGGGCTTAGTTGGTGCTGGCATAGCAATATTGTATCTTTCATTTTATGCAGCTTATAACTTTTATACATTGATACCTTATTCCATTGCTATAGTTCTTATGCTGGTTGTTACAATTTTATCATTCTATAAGTCTATATATTATAATTCTCTTACTATAGCTATTCTTGGAGTGCTGGGTGGTTTTATTACGCCATTTATTTTAACAGTTGAAAATCCAACTTTTATAGGCTTGTTTAGCTATCTGGCATTTATTAATATCTTAATTGTTCTTATGCTTTATAAGAAAGATAACTGGCGTTCTATTGAATTTATTGGTTTAATTACAACCTTTTTAATATATTTTATATGGTATTTTAGAGAGTTTCAATATGAAAACTTTTTTATTTCACTTGTTTTTATAACTGTAATTGCTCTAATGTACTATTGTATAACTATTTATAGAATATCACAACCTGAAATTAAGTATAAAACTAAATCTTTAATCTCAGGTATAATACTTGTATCTTTATATTACCTTTCGCTATATGAGCTTGTTGATGTAAATTATCCAGCGTGGTCAGGCTTTTCAGTTATATTGCTAGCGTTATTCATTTTGGCCTCTTCAATAGCCTTGAAAAAAAGATACGGTGAGTCTTTTTATAATTATGATCAAAATGTTATTACTGCAATAGTTTTAAGTATTATAGCTACTGAAATTCAGTTTGCTGGCTTTAAAACAATAATACTATATTCAGTTGAAGCCCTTCTGTTAGTTATTTCTGGTTTGTACTGGAACAAAGGATATCTCTGGAAGATGTCAATGGCTTTATTTGCAATAACAATAATTAAGCTAGTATTTATTCCGGGAACTTTTTATTATCAACCGATAGCTGATTTCATACCTATATTTAATCTCAGGTCTTCATCAATTTTAATATTGATTGGTTCGCTTGGCATTAGCTCATATTTAATTAATTCTAACCTTGAAATAAAATATAAATACATACTGGTAAATATTATTAATTCCTTATGGTCTTTCATACTTTTTGTTTTTCTTGGAATAGGGGTGCTTGATTATTATAGAAAAGTTATTTCTCTTGCTGACAATCATACTCAGATAACTATGCTGGAATTTTCAAGACCACTAATGATTTCATTTTTATGGACTTTATACTCACTAATATTACTTTTCTATGGACTGAAGCAAAATATAATTACATTCAAAATTTCAGGAACCATATATTACTTATTTGCATTAGCTCTATTACTGATGTCTGGCCTGATATTTGAGCCATTAGAGCAGTATGTCCCTATAATTAACATAAGATTTGTAGTTGTTTTCCTATTTATAGCTTCAACAATTCTTTTAACCAAATGGTTGAAAAAATTTAGTGATAATCTAATTAAAGTAAAACTGCATACTTTAATATCTTTGTTGCGCTATACCTTTGCAATATTGTTGTTTATTCTACTTACAGTGGAGATAAATGATTATTTTAGCAAGAAACTAATTATTGAAACAGGAGATATTACAGAAGTTATAAGCTATTATAGGCCTCTAATACTATCTTTCGTCTGGACATTATTCTCGGTTGCTTTTATCTATCTTGGTACCTCAAAAAGACTTAAAGGTTATATTGTAATAGGTTTTGTTTCTTTATTATTATCAATAGTATTTGGATTGTTTATAGGTTATACATTTTCACCAATCAGCTTTTATTCACCCGGCTTAAACTTAAGATTTATAACTTTAACCGCAATAATCATAGGGGTTGTTCTTATAATATCATTTATAAAGAAAGAAAAAGATTTTTTACCCTGGAACCGTCATATAATAAATATATTAACGATTTGTGCAAGCATGTTGATCTTTTTGTGCATGTCGTTTGAATTAAATGATTTTTATAAAAAAGAGATGATAGCATTAAATAGTGCTGTATTATCTGATAATGACAGTGAAATAACTTTTATTAGAAACCAGAAGCAATTTACAATGTCTATATTATGGTTAATATAT
>JBFMGH010000177.1:0-2287 GCA_040752795.1 Cyanobacteriota bacterium | reverse complement strand
AATATTTTTTTGGTTTTCTTCTGAACCGGATTCTGATTTGTTATTAATTATTAAATCCAGGCTTATATCCATATTTCCTGATTTTAAATCTACATTGCCTGTTGAAGGATAAGAAGAATTTAAAGTTATATTAATTAATGATTTTTTAATATCAATTTCAGGTAAATCAGTTGATTGCGTTTGAAGATTTAGCTCTTCGATAAATATTTCACCGTTAGAGAGATCTAAATTGATAAGGCTATTACCACTAAAATTTAGTTCTTTATTAACTTTTTCCGGATCACCGATTTTTACTATTGTTTCAACATTAAAATTAGCTTTTGTGTTGATAGCCATTTTAACTGGAGATTTTATATCAGGCGTTTCATTAAAATTCACACTATTTAGTTTATAAACAATAAATACAAATAGCATGCCAATAATAAACAATATTACTGGAACTAAAATATTTCTGGGGTATTTATATAATTCTGATTTCTTCAATTCAATTATGCCTTTTGAAAGAGATTTTATAGTTTTCTGAATATAACATAAATATTATTTTTTTAGAGCTAAAGCTAAATATAATTGTAAACTTTAATCATTTATATCCTGAATATATTATTACACCTTTAATATCCGTATTATAAAGAATTAGAGGTAAAATTGGCAGTTGCTTAGTTAGAATTTAAATTGTAAAGTTAACCCTAACGTATTTATTTTTCTTTACTTTTGATTTAAAGGTTTTTAATGATAAATATTTTATAAAAGCAGGTTTATGAAAAACTAAAGGAGATAATTATGGAAAAGATTTCATTAAGAACAAGTAAAAGAACTGTTTTAATTGATATAACTAGTAAAATTCAGGAAGTGATCGTTAAAAGTAATGTAAAAAATGGAATATGTATTGTTTACTGCCCTCATACAACTGCTGGTATAACTATTAATGAAGCTTATGATCCATCTGTTCAAACTGATATAGCCTTTGCAGTTGATAAACTTGTGCCTGATTATAGAGAATTTACTCATTCGGAAGGTAATTCAGATTCTCATACAAAAACCAGTTTAATAGGTGCTTCAGAAAATATTATTATTAATGATGGTAAAATGATGTTAGGTAAATGGCAGGGCATTTATTTTACCGAGTTTGATGGCCCTAGAGCCAGAGAAATATGGATTCAAATAATTGGACATTAGATAAAAATGTTAAAAATAAAGTCTTCAAAGATACTTAAAAGTATTGTCAATATTAATGATGCACCAAAGACAAACCTGCCGGAATTTGTTATGATAGGTCGTTCTAATGTGGGTAAGTCTTCATTTATTAATACTATATGTAATAGAAAAAACCTTGCGTATAAAAGCAAAACACCAGGTAAAACAAGACTCATAAATCTTTATCAAATTAATGAAGATTTTATAATAGCAGATTTGCCAGGCTATGGATATGCTAAACGCTCTAAAGAAGAGCTTCAGATCTGGCAAAAGAGGATAGAAGATTATATATTAAACAGAAAACAGATTATATGCACAGTGCATTTAATTGATGCACGCCATGAAATACAAAAAAATGATATTCAAATGCGCCAATGGCTAAATTTTTATAACGTTCCCCTGATTACAATTCTTACAAAAATTGATTATGTAAGCAAATCACGGGTTAAAACTCTTATTGAAACAACAGAAAAAGAACTTGAATGTAAAATTATTGGTTTTTCTGCCAAAACAAGATACGGCAAAGATGAAGTATTAAAACATTTTTCAAAATTATTAGAAAAATAAATTTAAGTTACTTCTTTTCTTCAACTTTTAATCCCTGTAATGAATAGCGGTCTTTTGCCAGAGTAACCTGTGGCTTTATAGTAGGAAATTGTGGTAAAACCGGCCCTACCCATACAACAAATTTCTGTTTTGATGCTTTATTTATGACTTGCCACTCAAAAACAACTGGTTCTTTGCCAACATCTGAGTTTTTGAAATCTTTACTTCTTATAATAGTTTTACCTAAATATCCCTTAACTGCAAGATTATTCTTTTGACAGAAACCATTCACAAGGTTCATGTATTGACTTGATTCTTCGTCTGATTCTTGAAGTCTGGATCCGGTACAAGAAACTGTTAAAAGAAGTATAATTGGTAAGACGATAAAGTAAGTTATTATTTTGTTATTCATTTTTAGTCATTTTAACCTAATTTTTTTACATTATAAAAAGTATACTATATTAAAACTAAAGCAGTCAAAAGGGTATAACATAAAGAATATATAAAAATATACTTTTTGCTTAAAAAACATATTTTAAAACTTTAG
>JBFMGH010000176.1:0-4574 GCA_040752795.1 Cyanobacteriota bacterium | reverse complement strand
TTTTAGCCAGTTCTTTACATACATATTTAGCCTCTTCAAATTCAAGGCCCTCATCATTATCAAAATCAGAACAATTGATTTTGACTAATACCGGAAAATTAACCCCGACTTTTTCTTGAACTTTACTGATAATTTCATATAATATTCTAGCCTTATTTTCAATTGGCCCACCATACTCATCTGATCGTCTATTATAATAGGGGCTTAAAAATTGACTCAATAAATAGCCATGAGCACAATGAATTTGTACTCCATCAAAACCACCAATTTTTCCTCTTAATGCTGCATCTGCAAATAATTCAGCTAATAACTTTAATTCTTCTTTAGTCATTTCCTTAGCCATAACTTTGGTTTGTTTATGCTCTAAAGAAGATGGTCCCCATATTATTCTATTATCTATATTATATTTAGTCTGAGTACCTCCATAGGCTAATTGTAAAATAATTTTTGTATCATTAGCATGAACAGTATCAGTTAATCTTTTAAAGTCATCTATATAAGAATCATTACTAGCACCAAGCATGCAATATGTAGGTTGCTCATCATCATGAATATATGCGTATCCAGTAATAATAGCAGCACAACCACCTTTTGAAAGATTATTATAGATATTTAACAGTTTGTCTGTGACATGGCCATTCTCTGCCATCCCTTCCCAGGTAGCTGACCTGATAAATCTATTTTTAAGTTCTAAATTTTTTAATATTGTTTTATCAAATAATGATTTCATTTTTTATTTCCTTTCGCCTGGTTAAATTAAAGTAAAAAAAAGTGGCTAGAATTTATATTATATTTTTTATAATATAAATTAATTAATACTTAAGGTAAAACTTAATAACATTGGCCAACCCAAATATTTTATTGAGCGTGGATATTTTTCTACCAACCACTCTGTTCCAGAGTGCTCATTCATTGTTAATATATTTAATTTAGACTTTGAAATAGCGTTAATATAATCAGATATCTTGTTTGGATAGCCTTTAGGGCGAATTTTAAAACCAGAAACAGGGTCATCGAAATTAGCCTGAGTGCCTTTTAGTATCATAGCAGGATGCATAGCTGTAATATAAATTAATCCTCTGGGTTTACAAACTCTTTTGCATTCTGAAAAAAATAAGTCAAGATTATATATATGTTCTAATACTAATGAACTAAAAACAAGATCAAATTGATCATTCTTTACTGGCCATATTTTAGATAAATCATGAAATATAAAGTTAATTTTATCAGTATTATTAATTTTGGCTATTTTTATCATTTCTTCAGCAAAGTCTAATGCGATAACATTAGCACCTTTATTAGCAAATTCAATAGAATGTCTACCAGTGCCACAGCCCAGATCAATAATAGATAGATTATTAAAGTTTATATTGAGTTCGCTTTCAACAATAATATTATCTAAACCTATCATAGGGTTATCATTATTGTCATAAAATGGTGCCCATAGGTTATATCCATGGCCTGTTGGAAGCTCACATATTTGTTTAACCATATTTTACTCTTCAAAAGGTTTATTATGTGTATATTCGTAAAGAAACTTTTTCTGGTTACCATATAAATGCACGTGGTAACCATCAGAGATCATTTCTTGATAAGCTTGATCATACTCCCATTGATAATTATTTACCCTGTAAAGAGCACTCATAATTCCTGTACGATCTTTGCCATAGGTACAATGTACATATACAGGTTGGCCGTCAGGGTTATTAACTATATCAAAAAACTCTTTGATCTGCTCTTTTGTAGGTGGTGTAAATGGACTCATTTGTATTGAATAATATTTTATGCCATATTGATTAGCAATAGTTTTAAGCTTTGTGAACTTTTTGTTATTCATATGCCTAAGATCAATAATTGACTTAATGCCAAGCTTTCCAAGTTTTTCGTAATCCTCCAGTGGCGGATTTGCACCTCTATAATAATTTTCATCAACTTTGTGAAAATTCTTCGTTTTGAGAGTTTTAATAATATTTTCAGAGTCTTCACTGTAGCAATTAAATGGTATTAATATTGCAATGCTAAACATTAAAAGCCAAATAAACAGATATTTATATTTCATTATATTAATCCCTTTACGTTAGAATAATTATTCTGCATAATTTGAATTTTCCCACAAAAATAATGAAAGAAATTAGAAATTGATAGCAAATTATGAGAGTTTACTTATAATAATTATTGTTATACTTTTATATCTCAACTTATAGCTAATCATAGTGTTTTTAGAAATATGTATATTAAAGATAAACAAATCTTTCTGGATGTTAGGTGGCTATATTTGAAAGATAATATTAAATTAAATATGTTCAAATTTTAAAGTTCTTATTAATAGGTTGCTAGAGGATTATAATTATTTGATAATCCATTATAGTTTTAAATAATGATTTTACAAAGGTTTATAGTAAGTAATATTAAACTAAACATATAAGACAAAGTTAGTATTAAACAATATAAATATATATAAAAGAAAATTATTAAGTTTCTTAATATATTTATTTACATTGCCAGACGTGCATAACCCCAAATCATTAAAAAATAATCTAAAAGAAGTATAGCCAAAAAATTTTAAAAAGCTATAATGCGAATTATAAGAATGTAAACTTATAAATTAAACTATCATCCCATTATTAGTTTATTTAAAATCACAATTTACCTCATTTCTTAAGGAATCTATCAAACATGATAGAGTAATCTTTTACTAGTATTGCAACAAGCCCGTTAAGAGAGGGATATTAAAAGGAGATCACAAAATGTTAAACAAATTTTCAAACAAAAAAAATAATAATAACTCAAAAAATAAAATTAGAAGGATATTCGAAATTCTGGCAAAAGGTTATATATGTCCTGATTTTTCGATCTCACAATCAAGAGTGGCAAAAAAGTAATTTCATTTTAAGGATTTTTATTAGAAAATAGATAAATTGTAATTTAATCTATGAAAAAAAATTAATGTCTATTCTAATTGGTTTTTTACCCTGGATATTATTTGGTTATATTGCACATAATAATTATCAGTTAGCTGCTGAAGTAGCTTTAGTTTCATCATTAATAATATATTTCCCTGATATGTCTCGAGGAAAAATAAAAGTATTTGAGGCTGGAACGCTTATATATTTTGCTGTATTAATTTTAATTACATTTATACCTGGATTCGTCAAGCTTGAATTATGGACAAGGCCAGCTTCTACAGTCTCATTGTTTTTAATTTCTCTTGTTTCGATAATAATTAAAAAGCCGTTTTCTCTTCAGTATGCATATGAGGAAGTTGAAGAGAAGTATTGGAAAACACCTAAATTTATTGCAGTTAACTATATTATTAGCTGGGCATGGTGTGTTGGATTTGCTTTGATGTCAATGTCATCTTATATTAGCCTTGAGTGGGTTGATCAGGAAAAATTATTTAACTCATACATACCTCTAGCAATTACAGCAGTATTAATATTATTTACCAAAGCCTATCCTAATTATGTTACTGCTGTTGAAACAAAGAGACATCAAGCTGATAACTAATTAAAATCTTGTAATTATATTTCTTAATCTCTCTAAATTTTAGATAATTGCGAATCGGGTTGTAAATTTATATCTTGAATCATAAGTTTTTTTTAGTTTAAATAACTAAAATAGCACTTATATCGGGGTATCTTTTATGAAAAATAATTCTTTAACTATCGTTATGGTATTAGTTTTACTAATATTAAATAGTTTTAATCTTAATGTTTTAGCAGAAAATAACAAAATAAAGGTTACATCTTTAAAAGCAAATCAAGCTCCTGTGGCACAAAAACTATCCGGATATCATATTGGACTCAATAAAAAAGAGATTGCCCGATTTTACCCTGACAAAGCAATACTTTTTATGTATATGGATTTAAATAATGACAATATTCAAAGGATTGAAAATATTGTTAATTATTTTTCAGACCCAGATAAAGAAGTTGTTGTAAAAAATATACAAAAACCAAAAGACCTAAGCGAAGGTTTTCAAATATTTAAAAACCTTACAACAATTTTTGGGCCTGAACTTTCTGCAGGAATAATTGCTCCACCTGTTGATAAAAAAGAACCTGTCTGGATGGTAGTTTCTAAAATCAAACCTGATAATTTTTCTGCTGGTGCTATTAATGCCTTAATAGAAAAACAATATACCTTTACAACTCAGAATTATAATGAAATAACAATTGAGATAGGCAAAAAAAATAATGAAATCCTGGCTTATTGTGTTTATAATAATTATCTACTTATGAGCAACTCTGTTGAAGGTATTGAAGAATCTATTGATAATTATAAACTTTCTGATACCAGTATTCTTACAGAGCCAAATGCGCTTAAAGCCTTTTCATATTTGCCTGAAAACTCATTAGTTTCAATTCTGATTAATAATTCAAAACTTGCAGAATATGCCCCGGAATCAAAAAATTTTAAAAAAATCACTAAAAATGATAATTTGAAATTTGATAAAACTGACAATAGTTTTAAATACCTTGAAACCAGTTTTTCTAAATCAGAAGAGAGCGAAAAAATAATTAAACCTGACGAATTAAAAGAAACATATGACCAGGAAGAGCCAACAAAAACCG
>JBFMGH010000175.1:0-8158 GCA_040752795.1 Cyanobacteriota bacterium | reverse complement strand
ATGGGCATTAAAGGTTTATTTCCAGTACAAAAACTGGCCGTTTGTCGTAAAATGGAGGTTGATAAAAACATCATTCAAGTTGCTTGATTTTTTGTTAAAGTGTCACCCAAGTGACGACTTATTACAAATTATTATTATTCTACTGGTTCTCTTTTTATTTAAAGAAACACGAAAACTGAAGTGTATTTGGTAAGTCTTTATGAAAACTATCTATTTTAGGCTTCAATGGATTATCAAAAGTGCAGTGTCCATTATCAACCATAATAAGATTTCCGTCTCTAACAAAAACATTACCATCACCCATTGTGTCATTAAATCTGACTCCGAGTGCAGCTAAATCTGTCATTCTGCCAACAAAACGACCTGACATTTTTTCCATACCCTGAACTTGAGATTGGTCACCATTCTTTTCAACATATTCATATATTGAAGCGTTAAGCTTTTCATCGTAATAATAAACTTTTGATGAATTCTGACAATTGTTTTGTGTTAAATAATAATCTATAACTGCCTGTAAGCCAACAGAATCTACTAAATCAAGTGTATCTGCATAATTATATTGATTTCTAGGGTCAATTTTTACTACATATTTATTTCCATTAGGCGTTGTAATTAAACATGGCACTTTACCAGTTTTTCCTCCTGCAAGAGGTTTAATTTTAAATGTATTATTATTTATTACAATATCAGGTATGTCATAATTTTTTGAAAAATAACTATTTGACTGAGAGTTAATAGCTTCAGTAATAGTATTAGCAAGCTCATCAAATGTTTCTTTATTTATAAAATCATCCGGAACCCTGCCAAATTTAAAAGATTCACCCATATTATTAATGCTTTTAAATTTTTCTCGTAACCTGGCTCCTGTCCAGTCTGGCCTGTATTTAATTAATTCGTCAACAGAATCAGCTTCTTTGAACAATCTATCCGTAAAATCTGCAAATGCCTTATTAAATTCTTTATATTTCCAGTTATACCAATCTTCTTCAATTTGTGATTCTAATTCTTTAATTTTATTGTAACCATCTCTGGGGTTAGAAGTCAGATTCTTAATATACTCATATGTTAATTCAGGTTGTATAGCCCCTTTAAAAGATAAAAAAGCAATATTATAATTAGCCAAGGCTTTATCAGCTAAATCAAATGACTTATCACCTTTAAAACAATTCTTATTTGATGTTTCAAGAGGTTTGTTAGTATTATTATAAGAATAACTGCTTAAACGGGTAGAAGAAGAGGGTAAAACCTTAAACATTTTTGTCCTTTTATTTTTTGCAGCGTGAGAGATTATATCTATTTAATTCTTCTAAATATATTAAATTGCTTAATTACCTATTTATTGTTAAAAAGTTTTAACTTTTTGTTTTTTCCTGTTTTGACTAAATTATTCCCAGCTTGCCCATCCTTTTTTGTAATATTCAACCAGTACAGGAGAAAATAAAGTATTAATTTCTATATCTTCGGGTTTTATAACATCCTTACCAAAAAGAAAAGCATTTTTCGCCAGTTTAGAATCTAAATACCTTGTCTCAACATCTATTTTAATATCATCTATTCTGTTTTCAACAGGTATTTTAGAGCCTATAATAAAGCCCCAGTCTCCAAAAGACATTACATTAATATGAAACTGACTTGAATATGGAAAAGATTCTTTTACAGTTTCAGCAATACACCAGAAAGCATCTCTTGCAAAAAATGGTGATGTAGCCTGTGTTACCATTATGCCTGTTTTAGACAACCTTTTTTGAACAAGATCATAAAACTGCTTATTATACAAATTACTTAGTTCCGGTGTTCTTGGGTCAGGCAAATCAACTATTATAAGATCATAAAAGGTTTCATCTTCTTTTAAAAAGCTTAGACCATCTTTAGAATATACTTTAACCTTTTTATTCTTTAAGCTTTTATTATTTAAAGAGGTTAGCAGTTTATCATTTTTAAATAAGTCTAGCAATTTAGCATCAAGGTCAACAAGTGTAATATTTTTAATAGATTTATATTTTAACAATTCTCTAGCTGCAAGCCCATCTCCACCACCTAAAACCAGAACTTTTTCAAGATTAGGTGAAAAACTTGCAGGTATATGTACTATTCCTTCGTGATATCTGTATTCATCAAGAGAAGAAAATTGAAGGTTTCCATCAATAAAAAGCCTGATATCATTTTTATATTTAGTTACAACTACTTTTTGATATGGAGTTTGCATTGAATATACTATTTGATCTCTATAAAAATTTTGTTCAAGGTAGTTACTAATAGGTTTAGCATAAATAAACCCGACAATAAGGCATATAGTAAAAATAACTGTAATAATTAAATATCTGCTTCTAAAGGGGAACTCTTTGATTTTGACAATAAGCCATAAAGCAGAAAGCAAATTTAATCCACCTATAAGAATAGAAGTTCTCATTATACCTAGACCAGGTAATAAAATAAGTGGAAAAGCAATTGAACCAATTAATCCACCAATATAATCATAGGCCAGAACATTTGCTACATTGTCCTTAAGGTTAAATGTTTTCTCCATTATTCTCATGACTAATGGTATTTCAAGGCCAACTAAAATACCAATTACTACTGTTAAAAAATAAAGAACAAACACAAAAAATATTCCACCAAGTGAAAAGAACCAGAATATTCCTAAAACACTTATTCCGCCAATAATAGAAAGAACTATTTCAACTATAATAAACTTTTCAAGCAATTTATTATTAATGAATTTAGTTAAATAAGCACCAACACCCATTGAGCTCATATATATTCCTATAATAATAGAAAATTGTTTAACGCTGTCTCCTAAAAGATAACTGGCAGCTGTGCTAATTAAAAGCTCATACACTATTCCACACACAGCAACAATGCAAACTACTATTAAGATTATAAAAGGTTTTTTAATTGCTGGCTCTGTCTGTTGTGAAGTTGTCATAATATTTAATTTCTTTACTAAATCAAAAATAATTATATTACTTAAGTTAAATTCTATACAAAATAATAGTAATTAGTTTACCATTATATAAACCCGGCTATTATAAAATTTTGTTTAAGTAGGAATATTATGAATGATTTATTTACTCAAAAAACCCTAAGATTAGTTAATAATGCTATAATACAAATTGAAAATGCTGATCTAATTAGAATTGGTGTTGATCTTAATAATCAGATTGTTATTCATAAAGACCTATTAATGATATTGCCGGACTTTTTTGGTTGGTGTAAAGTTAGTGATTATTTAAATACACTTCCAAGTGGTCAGGAACAATTATTAGAAGTTCTTAAAAATCTTTATAATGTCGCTATATTTGAAGAGTTCTCTGAACCAGGCATTGAGAAGATTGTTTTAACTGATAAAAACGCCCTGCCTCAATCTGTCTCCCAGAGTGAAAGCATATTTTTTAATATTCATAATCACCATCTGATGATAAAAGACTTTGTCAGAGCTACTGCATACTGGCATGCTATAGAAAACAACGTCACTAAAGATGATATTGTTTTAGAACTTGGTTGCGGTAGCGGAATATTAACTTTCTTTGCAGCTAGGGCAGGAGCTAAAAAGCTTTATGCAATTGAAATAAATAAAAATATGGTTGATACCGTTACCAGGCCCATGGCTGAAGATAATGGCTATGCAAATAAAATAACATTCTTGCTTGGTAACTCAATGAATATACCTGAAGTAGCTGTTAACCCTAAAGCAACTGTTTTTATCGCTGAAATTCTGGGCGATGGAATTTTAAACGAAAACATTCTTACTTATACAATAGATGCCAGAGACCGATTTCTTGCTCCTGGCGCAAAACTTTTGCCAAAAGGCCTTGATGTTTACCTTTTTGCATTTGAAGATCTTACACCTCAGGGGTTAAGAGCATCAGCAGATATAAAACATATTGCTCAGGCAAAAAGTGCAAGAACTGATAGCCTTTATTTAAAATATGACACCTTTAACAACAAAATGCTCTCAAATCCACAGTGTGCTATATATTTAGATTTAATGACAATCACTTCTGATAGGTTTGAGGCTAAAGGAGAAATTGAAATTATTGCTCCGGGAATTTTAAATGGATGCTGCCTTTATTTTATTGCTCATATTGATGATACTTTTAGATTATCAAACTCACCATGGAGCCCTCAAATAAGCTGGACTCAACAATTAGTAAACATTTACCCGTCCAGGGAAGTTAAAAAAGGGGATATAATTCCTTTTACCTTAAATTACGATGGATTTTTAACACTTAATTTGGAATAAATACTATGCTTGATCCTAAATTATTCATGCAAATAGATATAACTACACCTTTAAGGTTATCTCCAAAGGTTTTTATAAATCGTGAAGATGATAACTATTTTTTAATTGGTTTATTTGATGAAAAAGAAGCCAGAAAATTTCTTAATCATTTCCTTACAGTTATACATACATTTACTGATTATATGGCACCAGAACAATTAATGACTATGTGGCCACCAGAAACCGTCAATGATTGTTTTAAAGCTATTATATCTCTTAAAAAATATAGAATTTTATTGACTGAGACTGAATATAATGAAGTTATGGAGTCTATAACATCAAAAGCTTCTGGCGAAGAGAAAGAATTCATTAAAGATGAAGCGTGGCTTGAAGCACATTTGAAAGCCATTAAAACAATACCAGATGATAGAATTGTACTTGATTATGGTTCAAAAGGTGCAGGTTATTTAGTTATCGAAATTGCAAAAACAGGAGTAAATAAAGCAATAGCAACTTCTGATAATGTTCAAAATGCGTTAATTGCCAAAAGAAAAGCTAAACAGCATAATTTAAGCAATGTCGATTTTCTAGCCTGTAAACCTGTCAATATATCACCCATTTGTTATGCTGAAAAGTTTAATCTTTTATTCACTGAGCTCTATTGCAATGGTATTTTTGAAGAAAGAATTCTTGAATCAGTACTTTATGCAAAACAAAATCTTTTATCTGAAGATTGTATCTTTATGCCATCAAGAATGGATGTTAAAGTTTTTGCGTATGATAGTGCTGTTCACAGAGATATGGTTCAGGAAAGTAAAGAATTTGAGATATTATATAATTTTAAATTTGATGCTTTTACTAAAGCAATGTCAAAGCACGTAATGGGAATTTATACACGACTTACACCAGAAGATACAAAAAAGTTATCAGAAGATGTTATTATTAAATCTTTCGATTTTAAGACATTAAAAGAAGCTACTTTTAATGAAATTGTCGAAATTGAAATTACTCAACCGGGTAAATTAACAGGTTTTTGCACATATTTTGAATTGTATCTTACTGAAGATATAAAAATATCTAATTCTCCGTTTGATAAGAAAACCAAATATATGCAAAGAATTTTTACACCTGCTGCATCTATTTACCCTGACAAAGGTGATAAAATTAAAATTAATGCTTTTTATGATGGTATATTCAGGGTATTATTTGCTGATTAAAGTTTATTAATACAATTATTTTTGCCTTTTTACCTGAATAATTTCAGCAGCAATTGCCACTGCAATTTCTTCAGCACTCATAGCCCCTATCTTAAGCCCTATTGGTGAATAAACCTTATCAAGTTCTTGCTGAGTTATTCCTTTATCCTTTAGGCGATTAAAAATAGTAGCAACTTTACCTTTGCTTCCTATCATTCCAACATATTTAGCATCCTGTTTAATTGCCCATTCGAGGACTTCTTCATCAAATTTATGTCCTCTGGTTGTAATAATAATATAAGAAGGTTTTTTAATTTCTAATTTTGGCATTATATTAAGATATTCACCAGCAATAGTTTCAGTAGCCCCGGGAAATCTTTCTTTATTACTGAATTCCTCTCTGTCATCAATGATTATTGTAGAAAAACCTATCATAGACAGAACCTGATTCAAGTATAAGCCGATATGTCCGCCACCAAAAATATATGCAAAACAATTAACTATAGGCTCAATGAACACGCTAATAGTACCTCCACATAGCATACCACTTGCATTAGGACCCTTTTCAATAAGATTAAAACTAAATTCTTCAGCTTTTTCAGAGCGCATGATTTCTTTAGCTTTTTCAATAACTTCACTTTCCAGGGCGCCCCCTCCAACAGAGCCTATTATACGGCCATCTTCTCTAACAAGCATTTTGAAATGTTCTTTGCCCGGGCTTGAACCTTTAACGGCTGTAACAGTTGCTAAAGCAGATGGAATACCTACTTTTCTGGCTTCAATGATTGCTTCAAATATATCCTGCATTATTAGCTCCTTTTAAAACCTTTTTAGATAAGTATATTAGCAATAAAATAAAGATGATTAAATAATAACAGATTATTTAATTTTAGGCTTAGTATATTTTGCCATTTTAACATCTACTTTCAGGCAATATTTTTCTACAGGACACTCAAAACATCTTGCTGCAGTAGGTTTACAGGTTTCCTGGCCGTGTCTGACCAGAACTGTGTTGATAGTAAACCACCATTTAGAAGGCAGGTTTTTTCTTAAAGTCATTTCGGTTTCTTCGGGATTTTTGGTTTTAACGTATCCAAGGCGATTAGAAATTCTATGAACGTGAGTATCTACACATATAGCAGGTATTTTAAAGCCTCTGGCGAGAACGAGATTAGCAGTTTTTCTGCCAACACCTTTAAATTCTAGCAATTTATCCATATCAGCCGGAACTTTGCCATCATATTGCTCAATTAACAGTTTTGAAATAGTAAGAATTGTTTGTGTTTTATTGTGATAAAAGCCAACCGGATAAATAGTTTCTTCGATAATTTTGGGGTTCAGTTTAATCATATCTTGAGGTGTACCAGCCAGTTTAAAGAGCCTTTTAGCAGCAGGGTATGTTGTTTCATCTTTTGTTCTAAGGCTAAGAAGGCAACTAATTAATAATTTATATGGGTCATCAGCTTCTTCCATGGAAGAAATAAGGTTATTAGCTTCATAGGTATTATCCAGGATTTGCATTATCTTATCTATGTCAATGTTCATAAAGGTTCCTTTAGAATGATTCTTCAAAAAGCTGTTTTTTAATTATGTTGCATTTGTTATCATAAGTATAATGGAGCTTTTTACTCAGGCAATCATATACATTATTGTTTAAATATCGGCAAATAAGAGCTGTTTTGAGTTTTTTATTTTGTCTATCTGTCATTTTTTTGTAGGATTGTTTATCATAAGGAATTTTAGCGTAATCTAATACGGAGTTTTTCATTTCAATTATTATTTCAGCAGTCAGGGTGTCGGCTTCGAATTCGATATATTTATCGTCATTAAGTTTAATAGTAATTTTAGCCATTATTCTGGGGTCTTGAGAATGAGTTTGATTTTGTAGAATATTGTATTGAACTTTTTTGATATCATTATAGTGAAAAGATAATTGGGGTTTAATTTTATCTGAAGCCATAGTTTTATGGGTATTAAAAATTTTGTATATAAGAAAATACCCTTTTAGAGTAATAAAGAGGGTAGAGGGTTTAAAATATAGGACATTTAATTCCTCTTTAGCAATTTTGACATCTGATTTTAGAGCGAAGAAAATTTTATCGTGATTAATTAATCTTGAATACAGGTCATTCCAGGTGTTTTTATTGATACAAAACAGGTAATAATTTTTGAAAAAATCACTGGTACAAACAGGAATTATAGTATTTCTTTCAAAGTCAATAGTTTTGTTTCTTTTTAATCTCTGGTGTATTTCAATTGAGTTTTTTTTAAAATCATATTTATTTAACTGATTAATGATATAAAGGTAAGTGATGATAATAAGTATTATAAAGATAGGAATTAAAGCAATAATAGGACCGAAAAATGGGTTGTTTAGTATTATTAAATTAAAAAAGTCAAACATTAATACACCAAAAATTTAAGTAAAAAGTTTTCGTTCATATTATTTGAATTTAAAAATAGGAATTGAACAATACACAACAAATGAGTTAATGAACAATTGATTGTTCTATGCAAATCTTGTTCTACAACAAATAATTGTTCTACAAATAGAACAATATAAAATTCGATTTATAACTACTATTGTTTTATACTGAAGTTTGAAAGTACTTTATAGATAAGATTTGTGCATAAGTGTATATATTCTCAAAAAAGCTAAGGTAGTAGAGAAATAGTGTCGGGCATTAAATGCCCCCCGCGCCGGGCCTTTTATCCCTACCCACCATTAACCCGGGAACCC
>JBFMGH010000174.1:0-11150 GCA_040752795.1 Cyanobacteriota bacterium | reverse complement strand
TTTTGGGAACTCCTCCTCCTATATAGATTGCAGCTGTCTTAGGTGATTTAACTACTATTTGAGTAAGCTCATAGTTGTCTCTGATTGAATCAATAGAGAGATGCGGTTTATTTTGCTTTCTCATTCTATAATAATGATCCGTAAGGCCTATACCTATACTGCTATCATTAATAGCTGGACAAAATATAGGTATATTATGCTTGTTAGCAGTATATAAAATTGAATTTTTATCATCAACCTGAGATGCTAACAAACTTAAATATTCTCTGGAAGAATAATTACGAGGAGACAAAGTATCGCTATATTTGCCTATCCAGAGATCTGTATCCCAGAATTTTTCCTCGTCTACATATGTATCATAAATCCTATCTATTCGAAGATCTTGCAACACTCTATCATCAGCATCTGGCGTACCCTTATAATGTTTAAAACCTCTTGCTTGATAAATATCCTGATAGATAATAGCTCCTGTTGAGACAATAACGTCAACAAGATTAAACTCTATAAGATCTCTTATAACTTTTCTTAAACCACCAGCTATTAATGCTCCTGATAAGCCTAACATTATTGTAGGTCGTTCACTATCATTAATCATATCAGAGAATATATCAACACATTTGCTAATATTTCTTGCCTGAATAGATGCACTGGAAAATGACTTAATTAAATCTGAAATACTTTTTATTTTTTCTAAATCAATATGTTCTATTTCTTCTTTGAACAACTCTTTTTTAAGTTTTTTTTCTTCTGGGGTTAGCTCCTGCAAAATATTTTCCAATTTATTAACCTCGCTAGTATAGTTTGTCTGTCAGAAAATTGTTTACAGCATACAATGAACAGGTTAATTATCAAATACTTATTTAAAATTATTAACAACTTCGCTAATTCCCTACAAATAAACTTCTATAGCAATTAATGAAAATATTTGAGAATTATTTTATATTAATAATCTGAGACCTCTATATAATTAATTTTTTATAAAATATCAGGCAACAGTGGTTAACGAGGGGAGGGCTTAAAAGGGCCACACAACAGTTCTTTTAAGCCTGATACTATTTCTCTGCTACCTTTGCTTTTTTGAGAATAAATACACTTATGCACAAGTCTTAATTTTTTTGTCACGTTTTTCAATGAAAAAAAATGTAAGTTATTCTTATTAATTAGCTGCCATTTAAAAGGGAATAATTTAAATAAAGTGGCGAAAAAGCTGTACCATAAAACAATTTTAAAATATATATATTATTTACTTACTTTATTTATCAATGTTTAAATCAACTAAAGATCATATATTCTTTGTAGATTAAGAGTTTAATCAAATTAATTTATTGTATCTTATACTATTTAAATATTTCAGTATTTTATTACTAAATATTTATTTATTTATTTTTTATTGGTTACTTGTAAAACCTTATACGATAAAATTATATAGATTTAATAATTAATTTAAAGGTTTTTAATGATGCTCAATGATTATAACTATCCTGATAGTTTCGGGAGATTTGGAGAATTTGGCGGTAAATATGTACCTGAAACTTTAATGTATGCTTTAACAGAGTTTGAAGAGGCTTTTAACAAATATATTAATGACATAGAATTCAAAGAGGAGTTTAGCTACCTCTTAAAACACTATGTAGGAAGACCTTCTCCATTATATTATGCCAAAAGGCTTTCTGATAAACTGGGAGGGAATACAAAAGTATACTTAAAAAGAGAAGACCTGAATCATACCGGAGCACATAAGATAAATAATGCCCTTGGACAATGTCTTATAGCAAAGAGGCTTGGAAAGCCAAGAGTCATAGCGGAAACTGGCGCAGGCCAACATGGAGTGGCCACTGCTACTGCCTGCGCTCTTCTTGGTATCAAATGCGAAGTTTATATGGGCACAGAAGACATAAGAAGGCAATCATTAAATGTTTACAGAATGGAACTCTTAGGCTCTAAGGTTATACCTGTTTCCTCGGGATCTGGAACTTTAAAGGATGCCACCAGCGAAGCAATCAGAGACTGGGTAACAAATGTTAAAGATACGCACTATGTTCTTGGTTCTGTAGCAGGACCCCACCCATACCCTAAAGTTGTTAGATGCTTACAATCAATGATTGGAGATGAAACCTATGACCAAATTATGGAAATGGAGGGGAAACTCCCTGACCATATTTTAGCTTGCGTAGGTGGAGGTAGTAACGCCATAGGTATCTTTTACAAATTTTTACCCTATCAGCAGGTTAATTTAATAGGTGTTGAGGCTGCAGGTAAAGGCATTGCCTCAGGAAAACATGCTGCTACTCTGACAGAGGGCTCTCCAGGGATCTTGCATGGTTCTTTTAGTTATGTCTTACAAGACAAAGATGGCCAGATACTTGAGGCTCACAGTATTTCTGCCGGGCTTGACTACCCTGGCGTTGGGCCAGAACACAGTTATTTGAAAAGTATTGGCAGAGTTAAATATGTTAATATTGATGATAATCAAGCATTAGATGCCTTACAACTCCTTACAAGACTAGAAGGCATTATTCCTGCCCTTGAATCTGCTCACGCATTAGCATATTTACCTATATTGGTTAACCAGATACCTGATAATCAAATAATAATTCTTAACTTATCAGGCCGGGGAGATAAAGATGTTATTACTGTCAGCGATGCTTTAAAGGGATAGCCCAATGGATAAATATTTAAAACAAGCAGAATTTATAGCCAGAGGAACAGAAATATTGCCAAATGGTGTTCAAGAATTAGCAAAAAAATTAAAAGATTCTGAAGAGAAAAATACACCATTAAGAGTTAAACTTGGTATGGATCCAACAAAGCCTGACCTTCACCTGGGACATACAGTTGTAATGCGAAAATTAAAACAATATCAAGATATTGGCCATACTGTTGTACTAATTATTGGTGATGCCACCGCTATGATAGGAGATCCTTCTGGCAAGTCAGAAACAAGAAAAAGTTTAACCAAAGAAGAAGTAGATATTAATGCTGAAACTTATCTTGATCAAATGAACAGGGTCTTAGATATTACAAAAGCTGAAGTATTAAGAAACGCTGATTGGTTACATAAACTAAATTTTTCTGAACTATTAAAATTAGCTGCAAAATGCACAGTTGCCCAGATGCTTGCACGAGATGACTTTTCTAAAAGATACTCTGAAGGTAAACCAATATCAATACATGAATTATTCTACCCATTAATGCAAGCTTATGATTCAGTTGAAATAAAATCTGATATAGAATTAGGCGGAACTGACCAGCGATTCAATGTTCTATTAGGCCGGGAGATCCAGACTGCTTATGGCATTAACCCTCAAATAGTTCAACTATTACCATTGCTAGAAGGCACTGATGGAATCATAAAAATGTCTAAAACCTATCCTGAACATTGCATTAGTTTAACCGATGAACCTAAAGATATGTATGGCAAAACTATGTCAATTCCTGATACATTAATAATACGTTATTTTGAGCTATTAACAGATTTATCTAATGATCAACTTAATAAGTATAAGATTGAACTTGAATCTAATGAAGTCAACCCCCGTGATTATAAAATGGCACTTGCAAGAACCATAGTTAGTCAATATTATTCAATTGAAAAGTCTAAAGAATCTGAAGAAGCCTTTGTTAATCTTTTTTCAAAGAAACAAATTCCTGATGAGATGCCTGAATTCGTTACAAAAGATGGTCAGCTACTAAGTGATTTACTTGTTGAGATAAAATTTGTAGCAAGTAAAGGAGAGGTTAAAAGACTTATTAAAGCTGGAGGGATAAAAGTCAATTCTGAAAAGATTACTGATATTAATTATATATTAGAATTTAAAGACAAAAATGAAATAATAATTCAGGTAGGAAAAAGAAAATTCGCTAAAATAAAGTTATAAAAATATTAAAGGTATTAAATTAAAACAAAACGCCGGCTTAAAGCCGGCGTTAAAATTTTATTACAAATTATTTAAGATTTTTGGCTTTTCCATCACAGCCCAGCATTTTAATTTTACGTTTAACAACTTCTCTAACAGCATCTCTAGCAGGTCCCAAATATTTTCTTGGGTCAAATTCAGATGGTTTTTCACTGAATACTTTTCGAATAGCACCTGTTAAAGCCAGTCTTAAATCTGTATCTACATTGACTTTTGCAATACCCATGGTACGTGCAATTTCAAACATGTGTTCCGGAACACCTCTGGCCCCAGGGATCTGCGCACCATAATCATTACAAACTTTAACCAGGTCTTCAGGCACACTGGATGCACCATGAAGCACTAATGGATAATCATGTCCAACTTTATCTCTGATGGCTTGCAGTCTTTCAAAATCTAATTTGGGCTCGCCTTTGAATTTATAGGCACCATGTGAAGTTCCAATGGCTATTGCTAATGAATCAACACCTGTTCTTTCCACAAATTCTTTTGCCTGATTTGGGTCTGTAAAGATAGCATCTTTTTCCTGTACTGAAATGTTATCTTCAACACCAGCCAATCTACCTAATTCTGCTTCAACAACAACACCTTTAGAGTGTGCATAATCAACAACTTGTTTAGTAATTCTAACATTTTCTTCAAATGGATGTTTTGAGGCATCAACCATAACTGATGAGAAACCTCCATCCACGCAAGATTTACAAATTTCAAAATCTTCACCGTGATCCAAATGAAGAGCGATAGGTACTGTTGTTGATTCTAAAGCTGCTTCTACCAATTTAACTAGATATGTTTGATTTGCATATTTTCTTGCTCCAGCGCTAACCTGTAAAATTAATGGGGCTTGAAGCTCATCTGCAGATTCTACAATAGCTTGTAATAACTCCATATTGTTAACATTAAATGCTCCTACGGAGTACTGGTTTTTTAAAGCATCTTTAAACATTTCTGTTGTTGAAACTAATTGTCTCGATGCAGTTCCAACTACCATAAACTTCTTCCTCCTACAATCAAACTAATTGACAAGTCTTAAATTCAAGGTTATTAAATTTTGACTTATACTTATTCAACAACAAAAATAATGAATAATCAAAGACTTTTTTTCACTATGAATTTACAAAACCTCTGATAGGCCACATTTAAAGCTTCTATGACATTTAATTCACTAAACTAATTATGTAGTTCTATATAGAATAAATCTATAAGGACCTATATGGTTGGGTTTTTAACTTATCTAACCAGTTATATATCTCTAAACTAGCTGTTGAAGTATTTGCATATTGCGTATTATTTAAATTTAAAGTTTTAGTAGGGTTATTGAACTCTGTTTTATTTTGTATGCTAACGATCTGATCATTAACATTATCTTGTTGAAGATTATCAATTAAAGCTTCATTATCCTGATTTTTTTGTTGAGTATTATTAAAATTATTATTGCCTTGAAAAGCTTGTGCCTGGAGCTTTTGCTCATCTGTGAAATCAACAAAATTCCTCGGATCTTCAAGATCTTTAATAGCCTGCATTAAACCAATTTTTGATGCCTTTTTTTCCAATTTTGTTACAAAAGCATTTAAACCTAACAAACTGACCATTGAAACTACTATTGATAATGCTCCTCTTATTTTAGGATTCGAAGTTAGTTTATTTAAAAGCTTAAATGTAATACCTCCGGCCCCTATTGCCATAAATGATCCAAGAAAAGAAGTGACAATTTCTGCTGAAGCTTCTATATCTTCTTGATATCTTTGAGAATTTTCATCCATTTTTTCAAACATCCGAAAAACTTTTTCTTGTAGCTTCGTTGCTTCTGCTAGCTGTTCCGGAGATACATTAACTTGTTTTAAAGCTTTATTAAGTTTAATTTCTTCTTTTTCTTGAGTTTTTTTATAATTTTTATACTCTTTATAATCTTTTAAAGCTGTAAAAATAAACATGACCTCATTAAACAATTTCTTGATTTTGTTTTTTAATGAAGTATCTTCTTCTACATTAATATTTCCTACTGTTTTCATTTGTTGATCTGTATAATGAATAAAATTATGAGGATCTTTTAGTAGTTCTTTTTTTGCTTTAAACCTTCCTATTCTTGCCCCTTCTTTTTGAAGTTTAGTTGTCGTTGAAGTTAATCCTATAACCATGGCCAGGGCAATACCCCATGGGGCTATTGCTTTTATTAATGGGCTTACTGCTGAACCTTTAACCTTTTCTAATATACCTATAGCCTTATGGGACAAGTATCCAATTATAGTACTACTGCCTAATACTACAGAGTTAAAGGCACTTGTCGCGACCTCAACATTCTCAGAATATTCTTGAGATGCTATATCAACTTTCTTTATAATGTTAAATATAATTTCTTGATGAGACTTCGCTTTTTCAATTTGTTCAGAATTAACAGGTATATTAAACAATTGTTTATACACCTGCTCATCTGTTTCTGATTTTAATTTCCATTCTTTATAAGCTTTACGATCTTTCAACAACGACTTTATTGTAGAAAATGGTCCATCTTTGCCAAATGGATTCAAACCTTTAAATCTGCTTTCTTTTTCTTCAGGTATTAATTTAGCTTTTTCTTGAGCTTGTTCAAACTGTTTATCATCATAAATAACAAAGTTCTTTGGATCTTTTAGCTCGGTTTCTCTAGCCTGAAATCTAGCTATTCTTGATGCGGTTTTTTGAAGGTGGTTAGAATATAAAATACTTGGTATTAAACCAAATATTGAAGTACCAACCATAAATGTCATCATTTTAAGCATTTCACTGGCATGGTTGGCTACTTTTTCTGGATATATTTTTGCAAGTTTGTTAAATAAACCATTATAGTGGTTCATTACCCCGGGGAATCTAGAATTTAAGAAAAAATATCCCGCCAATGAGCCCATAGTTAAAATTTGAACCCAGAATTGCATTATGGATTGGGTTGCCATTTCAACATCTTCTGCTTTATCTTCAGAATAGCGATCCATAATATTCACTGCATCAACAACAGCTTTACCATATAAGTGTGCTTGCTTTAATTGATCTGGTGAAGTATTTATTGTTTTATGAAGTTGTTGTCTTTGTGCTTCAATATTACTTTGCTTCTGTTCCCATTGTTTATAAGGAGCAAAATTTGATTTAACTTGTTTAATTGTATCAAATACTTCAACCATTGAGGAGATCCAGATTTTCTAACTTATATTTAACATTAAACAGTGAACTTACAGTTATTGTTCTTCAACTATTATTTAAAAACCTGTAAACGTTAGATGTTGTTACTAATTAATCTATTATTAAAATAAATTTACTTATAGTAGGTTTATATTTTTTAGATCATGACTTAATTGACAAACATTATTAATAATCATTCTTGATAATATTAATTTTTTATAAATATTTTCTGATCTTATGCACAGATAGATCATAATAATTACATATAGAGCTTATTACAAGGAGGCAAAAATAAATGTATATTGTTCAAAATGATAGCTGGTATCTGGAAAGATTAACCTGGCTTATGGGTGGTATAGTTACTCTTTTAGGTTGTTTATTAGGCTGGTTACTTTCTCCCTGGTGGCTATTGCTAGCAGCATTTGCAGGTTTGAATCTTACTATATTTGCTTTAACAGGCTTTTGCATTGGTGCAAATATTTTATATAAACTAGGCGCAACTCCTAGATTACAAAAATAATAACGAAAATAACGAAAATATTCTTGTTTTAATCCAATAATAATAGAGATCATAAATTATTATTAATAAATCAAGCTTAGTAAAAATTTTTCAAAATATATTTGAAGTATTATTGATTTAAACTAAAATTTTATTTTAGTTATTTACAATTAATAGCTATAGTTAATCAATAAACAGGCTGATTTTTAATGAATATACCCCATTTTTTTATAGAAATTGCAATTATTTTTGTATTTGCTTCAATATCAGGATTGATATTAAGTAGATTCAAGCAACCACCGATTGTTGCATATATATTGACTGGTATCTTACTGGGGCCACAAGTTTTTGCCCTGGTAACTAATGAGCAATTAGTAAATGAACTATCTGAAATAGGTGTAATTGCTCTTCTATTTACTTTGGGGCTTGAATTTTCATTTAGCAAGTTTAACGAAATAAGAAATTCTATAATTTTTCTCGGATTATTACAAATTATTGGTACATTAGTATTAGTATCAATCATAATGTCCTTTTTTGATTTCAACTTTACTCAATGCATTTTAATAGGTTGTGCAATAGCTTTAAGTAGTACTGTAGTAGTATTAAGGACATTAACAAGTGCAGCTCAGCTTGATTCTATTCACGGAAGAATAATTCTAGGTATTTTAATAGTTCAAGACCTTAGCTTAATACCAATTATGATAATCTTGCCCAACCTGATGTCTGGAGAAGGATCAATTCTTTTCCCGCTATTTATTGCAATAATAAAAGCCGTGCTATTTCTAGGAATAGCATTAATAATAAGCTTTGGGGTTACTCCTTTAATAATGAACCTTATTACTTCCTCAAATAAAGAATTTTTAATTTTATCGTCTATAGGCATCGCAATTGGAACAGCAATCGTGGCAAGTTATTTTGGTATTTCACTTGCACTTGGGGCATTTGTTGCTGGCCTTGCCCTCAGTGGAACAATGCAAAGCAAACAGGTTATTGCTGAGGTGGTTCCCCTCAGAGATGTTTTTGCCATGGTATTCTTTGTTTCTATTGGAATGTTGCTTGATATAAATTTCTTTTTTGAAAATATATTATTAGTGTTAGTTGTTGTTGTAGTTATTTTCTTGATAAAGTTTACTATAACTTTTTGTGTGGTTTATTTTTCAAAATATCCTGGTCAAACAGCTTTATGGGCAGCTCTATCATTGTTCCAGATAGGTGAGTTTTCTTTTATAATTGCACAATTAGGTTTTATGCAAAAAGTCATATCCGAGAATATATATTCGCTTTTTATAACATCTACCCTGCTAACAATGTTAATAACCCCTTTTATTGTTAAACAGATACCAAATATACTTTCATTTCTACAAAAATCAAATATCTGGAACAAGCATTTCAAAGGCCCGGTTGTAATTGAAAAAGATAAATGTGAATTAAATAATCATATAATTGTTTGTGGGTTTGGACCTATCGGTAGAAGTATTGCAAAGGTTTTATCATTAAGTCATCAAGACTACATAGTTATTGAGTTAAATAATAAATCAATATTTGAATTAAAAAGTGAACGTATACAGGCAATATATGGAGATGCAACACATGAGGAAATATTAAGTCATGCTAATGTTGAGAAAGCACGGGTTATTATCATTACATTACCTGACATTAAAAGCTGTGAAATGGCTGTTATGAATGCAAGAAAATTGAATAATGATATATTTATAATTGTTAGATCAAGATATCAGCCACATATTGACATCTTATATAATGCAGGTGCTAATGTTGTTATATATGAAGAATATGAAACTAGCCTGGGTATAATAGTAAACGTTTTAGAGAAGTTAAAATATTCTCAAAATGAAATTGAAACAATAATTTATTTAATTCAATCTGACAAATTTAAAATTATTCAAAATCTTTGCAAAGAAGAGGTTGTATGTAGATCAACTGTTAAATCAATAAAAGAAAGCGAAGTCTTGTGGATAAAAGCGAATAAATCACACCCATTTATAGGAAAACCAATACTTTATAGCAAAATCAGGGAGAAATCAGGCGCATCTATTATTTCAATCACCAAGGACAGTGTTAATTATTCAAATCCTCCGCCTGAAACTATTATCGAAGACGGCAATATTTTAGCAATACTAGGAAACCCTGACCAAATCAAAAAACTCAATGAAATGCTATCTACAAACAATTAAATTTCAAGTATTTATTTAAACATTTTAACGAAAATATCGAAATATTATTAAGCTATTATCTTAAATATCAGCCTTTTTATTGTAGTTTAATTTGTGAAAGTCTTCTGTGTTCAAATATTTTACTTTTTATTTTTGATACTTCCTCTTCTGTAAGCCCAAAATTTTCTTCAAGTGGATAGCCAAAAATATTACCCATTAACCTTGACATATGATCTTCCATTTGCCTGAGTTCTAACATTCCTTCAGCCATAATAAAGGCCTCTTTAATACTTTTTGCGAAATCAATAATACTCTTTAAGCCCGAATGATCATATGCTTCAATAATATTATCATTAAAACAACAAGTAAGTAGCGTAATTCCTTTTGAACATGCTATTTTCAAAGTATAGATTAATGAAGCCAGGCCATCTTTATCGATCATATCAATATTTGAGAAATCTAATATTAAAGCTTTACAATTATGCTTTGCTAATATTTGTTTAATTGTTTGCTTATAACAGAAACTGAATCGACTGTCAAAATCACTATTAGGAAGTTTCACCAATAACGAATCTTCTTTTTTAAATATTTTAAAGATTTTTTCAGCCATGAAAAAATTTAACCTGAATAGTCCTGTAATTTAAAATTATTATAGCTCTAGACTTGAATAATAGCTAAATGGTTACATTTCGTTAATAAAAAAAATGAAAAGACTTACAAGAGTGAATTTAACTTAAATTTAAATTTATATTTTCTTTATATAAGCAAAATTTACCCAACTAAATGTTCATATATTAAAAATGAAGTATATGTAAATAAAATAATTTCTAAATTAAACTAGAATACTTTTAAAGAAATAAATATCATTAACTTAATACCCACTACAAAAATGTTTTAAGAAAATTATCCAGCTCTTCTTCTGTAATAAAAATATGTGGAGGGTTTGGACTATAGCGATGAGGATTCATAAATGTTAGTATAATAAAATTCCCACCTGGATACTCTGGATGCAAGCGACCTGAAATAGGATGAGCTTTTGCAAAAGATACTTTAAACGCTGATGTTCTTTTTCTTACTTTTTGTTGAATTCTAAATCGCCAGGTGGCTTCATTCTCGTTATAAGTCATAATAGCTCCTGTATAGGGTTTTACCATAGATTGTTAGAGCATATTCATATATTATTTTGCTTAAGGTTTATAATAAATAACATTAAAAAATAGTATATATAAATGGCGCTACCGCTGAACTACTTGCAAATATAATAATAGCCCCAACAATTAATAACACCAGAACCATTGGTACTAACCAATATTTTTTTCTATCTTTTAAAAAGCCCCATAAATCCTTAAATAATTCCATTACAATAATCCTTTAGATACGGTAATTATATTTAAACTTCATTTTACCATT
>JBFMGH010000173.1:0-11023 GCA_040752795.1 Cyanobacteriota bacterium | reverse complement strand
GATATTATTACTGAACTGAATATGCCTTTGAATCTTAATCTTGAAATCTTTGATGTAAATGATGTTATCGAAAGTTTAGAATATGTCAGGAAAAAATTGCCATTATAAATAATTTTTTTTAAAATAGTTCAGTTGTAGTCGTTTATAAAGAAAAAGATAGAAAATTGTCAATGAAAAAAATACTACTAACAGGTGGAGCCGGATTTATAGGAAGTCATTTAGCAGAATGTCTTGTTGATAAAGGACATTCAGTAAAGATTATTGACAATCTTTCATCAGGGTCTAGTAATAATTTAAGTTCAATCATAGATAAAATTGAATTTGTTGAAGGAGACATAAGAGACAAATCATTAATTGAAGAACTATGCAGTGATATAACCAGTATTATACATCTGGCAGCAATGAGTTCTGTGGCACAGTCAGTGGAAGAACCTCTATTATGCAATGATATAAATGTAAATGCTACATTAAATCTGCTTGAAGTCGCCAGAAAAAAACGTTTAAAGAAATTTGTATTTGCATCCAGTTCGGCTGTTTATGGAAATCCCTCAAAGGATGCCATTGTATGTGAAACAAATCAAACATCTCCATTGACACCATATGCTGTAAGTAAACTTGCAGGAGAACAATATTGTCAGGTGTATTCAGAAATATATAGACTGCCAACGATATCATTAAGGTTGTTTAACGTTTATGGTCCCAGGCAGAATCCCAATAGTGAATATTCTGCAGTAATACCCAAATTTATTAATTCTATCAGCAATGAAGAATCACCAATAATATATGGAGATGGTTATCAAACAAGAGATTTTGTTTATATAAAAGATATTATAACAGCATTTGAAATCTCCTTAAAAGCCAGTCAGACCGGAATTTATAATATTGCATCAGGTACAAGTTATTCTATAAATGAACTGACAGGAGTTTTAACAGAATTGTTTGAAAAAGAAATTACTCCTGAATATGCACCAGAGAGATATGGCGAAGTTAAATATTCACAGGCAGACATATCACTGGCAAAAAGTAAACTAAAATATAACCCCCAGTATAACTTGAAGAACGGATTAAAAGATATTATTGAAGAATTAAAAATAAATTTAAGGGTATGAGATATAGTCAACATATAAATAATCAACAAAATGTAGGCTATAATGTTAAAGAATTGTGTATATGTTTTAGTAAGCAACTAATTTGAAGAAATGTTGCTGTTCTTATTTTTTCGGAGAATAAAAAATAAACTAATAGCAGAAATGACAATAAATAAAATGCTTATAACCTGAGCAGTTCTGAATAAGTTAAATACCATAAGGCTATCAGTTCTTAAACCTTCAATAAAAAATCTTCCCAGAGAATATAATCCCATATAACAAAAGAATAAAGCTCCATTATATTTATTAAGAGGTTTTCGTAAGGCAAAATACAGTATAAAAAAGACTATGAAATTCCATAATGATTCATAAAGAAAAGTTGGGTGAAAGTAGCTGTCATATAAGAACTCCGCAGGCCTTTTATCTGGGGGGATATACAATTTCCAAGGTAAGTCAGCAGGGGTGCCAAAAGCTTCAGAATTGAAGAAATTACCCCATCTGCCAATAGCTTGACCAATTATAAGGCCTAAGCAAGTTATATCACAGTATTTAGGGAATGATAACTTTTTAACTTTTGTAAAAACAAAACCAGCAATTAATCCACCAATTATACCACCATGTATAGCCAGTCCACCCTGCCATATTTTAAATATGCTAATGATATCATTTTCATAGTCAGAAAAGTTAAAGATTACATAATAAAGTCTGGCCCCAATGATGGCGAAAATTAGAACATATGTAGCCAGGTCAGTAAAATTATCAGGGTTTTCATTTTTTTCTTTAGCAACATGGCAGCATATTAATAATGCAACTATAAAAGCAATAGCTATTAATATACCATACCAGTGAATAGTAAATGGACCAAGCTCAAAAGCAACAGCTCCAGGAGATTGAAAAATCAATTCAGTTCATTCCTTTCCAGATAAAAGCTTTTAATACTACAACGAAGCTGGAGGAACAAATCGTATGAGAACCTAAGCCCTCCCACTGTGGCGTTGGCACTTCCTGCTGCAACGCCGGAAATAACAGCTTCTTCAATAATTTTGTTTTTACTTAGTTCCAGTGCAATTGCAGCAGTCATGGCATCACCGGAAGCTATAGCATTAATGGCTTTTATATTAGGGGCTTCTACCCTAAAGATTTTGTCTTTGTTGATAAAGATTGCACCTAAATCTCCAAGAGAAACAACGATGTTTTCAATTCCAGCATCAATAAGTTTGTCAGCAGCTACAACTAACGGTTTGAAATTTTCATTTAAAGCTTCGCTGGAAATATTATCATCATTGAAAATTTCTGAAAACTCGTAAATGTTAGGTTTTATCATAAAAGGTTTAATTTTTAAGACCTCATTGAGAGCTTTTTTGCTGGTATCTATTATGGTTTTAGTATTATTTTCTTTAGCAATAAGAACTAGCTCATTATAAATATTTCTTGATAGAGATTTTGGCAGGCTGCCAGATATCACAACAAGGTTTTTATCTTTAACAAGGTTTTTAAATTTATCAATAAAAGAATTAATACAGCTATCTGATAGGGGAGGGCCATCTTCGTTTATAACAGTTTGGGTATTATTAACTTTATCAATAATGATAAGACAGGTACGAGATTCAAAGTCAGAAATGCTGAAATCATTTAATATGCCCGCATGCTTAAGATCTTCGGAAATAAAGCCTGAAGAATGCCCACCACATATACCAGTAAGCAAAGCTTCTCCTTTAAGGACTTTATTAGCTCTTGCAACGTTAATACCTTTACCTCCAGCTTGAAATAAAACATTGGAGGTTCGATGAATTTTATCAATTGAAAAATTATCAATGGTATAAATTCTGTCTATGGCTGGATTTATATTGACAATTAGAAACATAGTTATGCTATTAATGTTTGCGCTGAACCACTACGTCTTCTGTCAGTAGCAGCTTCAGGCAACTTACCTTTTTTAAATCTTGCACATTGTGCGCCACCAAAATACATATCTATATCATCAAAAGGATTTATAATAGTTTCAGGATCAAGTAAAGTTTTATCAATTTCAATGCCAGGTTCATAAGAAAGCTTTTTATCTTCGTAATGAAATCTAGGGCTTGATAAAGCAGTAAGCAGATCCATTTTAAAATCAACCAGGTTTAATATAATTTGTGCAATAGTAGGAGCAATTCTTGTTGCTCCAGGTGTGCCCAATACAACAAGGTCTTCGCTGATATCGTCGAACATAATAGTAGGTGTCATGCCGCTCATCAATCTGGTTCCTGGTTCAGCCTTGAGAAAGCCCTGAGGATTTAATTCGAGTTCTCCAAGGGAATTATCCATAATTATTCCGGTTTCAGGTACAGCGACGCCTGATCCATAGCCCATACTCATTGTAATACCACATGCACAGCCTGAGTTGTCAACACAAGATAAATGAGTTGTGTTAGGACAGGGCACAATTTTTTTATAACATTCAAGGGCATATTCAGGAGAAAGAAGTTCTTTAGAAACGTCTTCATTGGTATTGATATCAACATACTTATTATATTTATCAAATAGTGCCTGTCTTATAGCTTTTCCAACAAGAACAGCAGATTGTGGTGATAACTGATCTTTAAATTCAAGGTGAGAAATAATATTTAAGATTTCTACCAGAGTGGCCCCTCCTACTGATGGAGGAGGGTTAGTCCATATATGTCTGCTTCTGTACTTTGTATACAGTGGTTTTCTGACAATTGCTTCGTAGTTTTCCAGGTCTTCAAAGGTAATTAGCCCACCACCATTTTTCATTTCCTGAACAATGGCATCGGCAATAATGCCTTTGTATACAACATCTGAGCCATAGTTAGCAATAAGCTCAAGAGTATTAGCCAGATCTGGTTGTTTTAACACATGCCCTGGCTCAAGAACGTTACCTGCTGGTGTAGAAAGAATTTTTTTTGCAGTTCTAGTATACCAGTGAAGTTTCTCGGAAGACAATGAAAGCCAGTAAGCAATGGTGTTACTCAGTTTAATGCCTTTTCTGGCGTGCTCAATGGCAGGTTGAAGGACCTCTTTAAAAGGTATTTTACCGTGTCGTTTATGTAAAAGTTCAAGACCTTTTACTGTGCCCGGAACTCCAACTGTAGAATGGCCAAGCATAACTTCTACGCCAACGCCATAGTCGAGATAGGCCTTTTGAGGGTTTGCGTATTTTTGAAAATATTGAGGGTTTAAGCCTTTTCCTGGCATTGCATCGAAAAAGTCAATAGTTTCAACTTCCCCGTCAGGAGTTCTTACAGTGGCAAAACCTCCACCACCAATGCTGCACATTAAAATGTTGGAAACAATTAATGCATAGGCTACACCTACAGCAGCGTCAACGGCATTGCCTCCAGAAGCAGCTATTTCTATTCCGACTGATGTTGCTTCTCTGGTACAAGAAGCTATAGCGTATTGTTTTGGTTTTCTGTTCATAGTTTTTCTCGTATATTTCTAAAACATAAAGCTATTCTATTGTGCTATATTATTATTTAAATATTTAAAAAATTATAATATAAAAATTTTGTGTAAGATGAAAATTTCAAAAGTGGAACAGAATTATTATAAACAACTTATTGAAGCATTCAGGTCATTGACAGAATTAGACTTTATTCTGGTTGATTGTAAAGGAATTATTACAGATATTAGCTATGGTGCTAAAAAAGTTATTGGGTTTAAGAACAATGAAGTTTTAGAAGGGTTTTGTTTTAAGGATTTATTAATAAAAGATAATTTTAATGATCTGATAGATAGTGCTGAAAAATATAAAGGATATTCTGTTAAAACAGAATTGCAGTTAAAAAATTCAATTGTTCCATTTCTTTTAACAATAAAACCGATAGAGATGAACAATAATAATTATTATCTGTTAGTGTTAAAAATATCTTCTGATCAGGGTATAGAAAAATTCAATGAAAAACTAAGTAAATGTATAAATGCGATATCAACAATATTAAATTCTTCACTGGAATTTGATCAGACGTTAGATCTTATATTGACTAAAATAAAGCAATTAATCTCATATGATCTTGGTTGTATAATGTTTTTAGATAATTATCAAATTGTTGTGAAGGCATCAAAGACAACAGAAAAAGAAGATATATTACATAGATCATTGGCTTTTACGGGCAATAAAGACCTTGAAAGTTTATCTAAATTAAAAGATATAGTTATTATACAGGATGAATGTGGTAATTATCCTCTGTCAAAAGAACTTAAACTGAATTGGGCTCAAGAAGTAATATTATTTCCATTATTATTACAGGATTCATTTTATGGGTTATTAGTGTTGTTTAACACAGAGAAACGAATATATTCTGTAGAAGAACTAAATATTCTGGAAGTATTTGTTGCAACATGTGCGTATTCTATAAAAAATGCCGAATTAAGTAATGTTTTCAGAATGCAATTAAAGATATTAAAAGAGAATGTAGCAGAAAGAACAAAAGCTTTAGAGTTAATTAAAATTCAAAATAAAAAGATACTTGATGCTGAAAATTTAAAAAATGAGTTTATTGCTCATATATCACACGAGCTTAGAACTCCGTTAAATGCAATAATTGGTTTTTCAGAAGCTTTAAAGTTGAAATTTTTTGGTGATTTAAATGAAAAGCAGGAAGATTATATTAATGATATTCACACAAGTGGAATTCATTTATTAGGAATGATTAATGATATTCTAGATTTATCTAAGATTGAAGCAAAAAAACTTGAACTATTTTATAAAGATTTTTCTATTGAAATGGCTACAAACGAAGTAATAAATATAACTATAGGCTTAGCTAATAATAAAAATATTACTATAGAAGAATCTTTTAATCATTTAAATGATTTAATAAAAGCAGATCAGAGAAAATTTCAGCAAATTCTTTATAATCTTATTTCTAATTCTATAAAATATTCCAATAACAATAGTACAGTAAGAATAATAAGTACTGATACACTTTTGAATGATAAAAAAGCTATTCAAATTGATGTTAAAGATCAGGGTTTAGGAATTTCTGAAGAAAATATACATCAAATATTTAATAAATTTTACCAAATAGATAATAAATACACCAAAAGTCATCCGGGGTCTGGTCTGGGTTTAACTATAACGAAAGAACTTGTTGAAATTCATAGAGGAATAATCAGGGTTGAAAGCGAGCTTGATAAAGGATCAACTTTTACAATAATATTACCTTTGGAGCCTTGATCTAAGCTATTCTTATTTCTACAAATACTATACTTTAGATATAGAAATAGTAAACTTTATTATAATAGATATCTACTTGAAATTCTGTTATTTTGGTTAAATAATATAAGCATTATTTATAAATATGTGAAAATATTATTTGTAAAAGATAGGGTGTTATGATGGGTCAAGAGAGTATGAATAAAAAGGGAACTATTTTTATTGTTGAAGATAACCTGGTCAATATGAAGCTTATTATGGATTTGCTTGAATTCCATAATTATAGCATTATAGAGGCTTATAACGGTAAAGAGGCAATGGAAAAGATTGAAGTTCATAAACATGAAATTGATTTAGTACTTATGGATCTGCAATTGCCAGAAATAGATGGTCTTGATCTAATAAAGGCTTTTAAAAACGACTCTAGTACCAAACATATTCCAATTATTGTTATATCAGCACACGTAATGGAAGCTGATATGCATAAAGCAATGGAAGCCGGATGTTGTAATTACATAACCAAGCCTATTAATGTTGAAGAATTTGTTAGCAAAATAGATGAATTCTTTTCTGAAGCCAGAGTATAAACCTTTAACCAATGAGAGAGTTTTCAAAACACTGGAATTTCTATATTGAAATGTCGTGCTTTATTTGTAATAAATATTATTTTGTTTATGTAAATAATGTAGATTAAGTATTAGAAATATTAAGATAGCATTCAAGATGTTGTTTGTTAACACGGAACAATTCAGGGTCTTGGTTAGCAATAAATTTATCCAGTTCATTAAATGTTTTCAGTCCAGATTGTCCACCAAATTCTTGAACAAGGTTGGCGGCATTAGCAGCAGCATACATAACAGATTTTTCTATATTCCAGTTAGTTTTAATCATAGATGCAGTGAAAGTAGAAGCAAAGCAGTCACCTGCCCCGAGTGTACTTTTGACTGGTACCTGATAACTTGGCATTAAATAGCGATATTCTCCATCGTAGACCTGCACACCTTTTTTGCCATCAGTTATAACAACAATTTTAGGGCCATAAGACTTAAGTTTTACAAGTTGCTCATCAATATTTGATGCCCAGGGAGAAACCGATATAGCTCTTTCAGGGCAATGGGTAACACAAATTTCACAACCTTTAATACAACTTTCTCTTTTGCCTACGTGTATAGCTTTATTATTATCTATTTGAAAAATTTCGGCAGGGCATAAGTCTACACAAGTGCCACACCCAGTACATTTTTGAGGATCAATATATCTAAAGGTTTCTTTAATTGCAGTTAATTGAGAGGCCTCTTCTTTATTTAAGATAAGGAATTCAGTTTGAGATAGAATTCTTTTTAGGCCAGCTGTTCCCCTTTTAATTTGAGTACTGCCCGGGTTAAATGCCATATTAACCCCGTGTTCTTCAGCATAATCAGACAAAGTATCAAGAATGTCATTAGAATCACCAGTCAAAGAGGATACATAAATCCATTTAGCTTGATTAATAGCCTGCCAGTCAATATCATTGCCTGTCAGCCTGCTATTAGCACCTCTAAAAGCTAGTACGGTTCTGTCGCCTTCAAAACTGTTTAAAATGATGGAAAAGCCAGTTTTGCAATCAGTGACTGTTTTAATTAATTCTGGGCTGACATTATGTTTTGCAAGTGTTTTCAAGATTAGATCTGCACTTGAGTCATTACCAATTTTTACTAAAGCAGCAGATTTAAGGTCTAAATTGGCAAAATTAATTGAAGTATTAACAGCACCTCCACCGACATCAAATAAGACTTCATCTATATTAAGTTTAGATCCATAGGAGAAGCATAGAAATTCTATTTCGGTAAAAAGATCTCTGAACTTTAAAATTTTTGATAAATCACTTTTAACAAAAACATCCTGAGTAGCACCGCCAATTGAAACTATGTCGAATTTTTTATTTTCATTCATGGGAATTTCCTTCTAATAGTGACATTTTGCAACATTTTAGTTTATGTTATACCAAAAATATAAAGTTATAAATAAGTATAAAGTCATGTTTTTAAGATTTTTTCAGGTATTGAAGGTAAGAATATAAGAAAAAAAATAATGAACAATAAAGTATTATATATGTATATTGTTCTAAGTTTTTTCAAAAATATGAACACAAAATAAAAAACCCTCAGCTGAGGGTTTTTTAAGAAATAATATTAGAATTGTTTATGGATTTTGTGCCTGTTTTTGTTGTTGAATAAACTCAGCCATATTCTCTATATTGAGAATAATTTCTCCGTTAGCATTTTTAATGCAAAGAGCTTCAACATCCTTACCAATTACATAATTTTGATCACCAATTTTAATGGTAAATGCTTCATCCTGGCCTTGAGCGTTGAAGTCAACATCCCATTTAGTGTCTGTTGAAGTTGTATCAGTAATATTAACTTTATCGTTGCCAGCGCCACCGTTAATATTGATATTACCTTGTTCTTTACCCATTGTTATGTCAATTACGTCATCGCCAGCACCAGCGTTAATATCTGTATTGCCAGCATTCTGGTTGACAACAATGTGGTCATTTCCAGCGCCTGAATCAACTTTACCACCACCGGTTACAATGGTATCATTTCCGGCACCTGTGATTTGAACGTTGTCTTTACCATTAGCTATTAAAGTATTATCGCCACCAAAAGCAGTCTGGTAGGCATTGTTGCCATTAGAGATTAATGTATTATCACCACCCCAGGCATGCTGTTCTGCATTATCAGAACTGGTTACAGCAGTATTGCCGTAGCCCATGATATTCTGAATCATGTTAAACCAACCATCGCCCTGGATGTAGTTGCCGTTTCCACAAACATTTTGTTCGGTCCACCAGCCATCACCCATAATGCTATTGAAGCTACCAAAAATATTTTGGTCTACATCAATACCAGTATTGTTAATATTTGAGAAATTGTAGAATCCGTTTGTATCGCTATTCCACCAGTTGTCCAGGAAGGATGTTGGGCTATAGCCCGTATTATATCCACTATTATTACCGCAGTTGTAGCCGCCAAAAATGTTATCATAGCCAGAGTTATAACTGTTATTGTTGTTGCCATAGAGAATACTTTCTATGGAATTATCATTATTATAGGACTGCTGGCCATAACCCCATGATGCACTGTAGCTGAATGATAAATTAAAACTTGTCATATAATATCCCCCTTAAGGTCGTATAATTATTTTCCAACTAAATACCCAAAATTAATGTTCTCTTAATTAAATAAAACAACCAAATATCGTTTTTGTGATAGTTAATTTTGTAATAGTTGGCAAAACGCTCTGATAGCAAGAAATAATTGGCGTTACAAAAATTAACAAAGTGCTTTATAATGTAAAAAAATAAAATTAGTTAAATAAAAAATAAGGATCGATATCTGGTTATATATAATATTACATTAATAAAAACAAAAAAAACAGGGCATTAATAGCCCTGTTGAAAAAAATAATATATTTGAATTAGACTTCAACTAATTCATTAACTCTGGCGTTAAATTCTTCGATAAGTTTATCCCACTCATCAGCTTTAGCAAATTCTTCTTCCCAGAAGCTATCAGACCAGAGAGCATTTAGTTCTTCTACAGTTCTGCCCTGTTGCTCGACCCAGGTGAAATATTTAAGATTATGCAATGCTTTTCTATCATAATAATTTAATTCTCTAAGATGATCAATTGTTGTGCCAGCTAAATATCTTTCATAGAGTCTGGCAGCACCTTCTTTAGTTAATTCGCCGTGCTGTTCTCTCATTTCTTTTACTCTGGATTGATATAGCTCAACAGAATCTGTTAAAGGTGTAAATATAATATCATCTTCACCTAATTCCCAGTATTTAGCAGCTTTCATAGCACTTACCATGTTACATATGCCAGAAATTCCAATTAGTTCAAGTTGTTTAATTTCTTTTTCAGACATACCTTCACCAGCTAGTAGACATCTGCCTTCTGGTTCGTTAAAGAGCCTTAAAATTTGCATGGTTTGTTCATCATCAATGGCGGTAACCATGTCTGTATTTCTTACATTATGAATCCATGGAATATGTTTATCTCCAATACCTTCAATCCTATGGGCTCCAAAGCCATTCATTAGAAGTGTTGGGCATTGTAAAGCTTCGGAAGCCACAACTTTAATTTTGGGGAAGGCTTTTTTAAGATATTCACCAGCACCTAAAGTTCCAGCAGAACCTGTGGCTGAAACATATACTGCCATTTTTGATTTATTAGTACTAATTTTATTATAAACTTCTTCAATAGCTTTTCCAGTTACTTCATAATGCCACATGGCATTGCCGAATTCTTCAAATTGGTTGAAAATAACACAATCTTTTCTTGTCTTTTTAATTTCCCAGCATTTGTCATAAATTTCTTTAACATTAGATTCACAGCCTGGAGTAGCAATAACTTCAGCTCCAATACCTTTTAGCCAGCTAAATCTTTCAGGGCTCATTTCTTCAGGCAGAATTGCGACAGAAGTGCAAGATAATAAAGCACAGTCAAAAGCACCGCCCCTGCAGTAATTTCCAGTAGAGGGCCATACTGCTTTTTGTGTCGTGGGGTCAAATTGCCCGGTTGTTAACCTGGGAACCAAGCAACCAAAAGCAGCCCCAACTTTGTGAGCACCTGTGGGAAAATATTTACCAACAAGACCAAAAATTCTTGCTTTTGAGTTTGTTATTGCTTTAGGAATTTCAATACAATTAACTTCGCCAAATAAGCCTGTATTAATATCATTTTTCCATGTGATACGGTATAAATTAACTGGATCAACGTCCCAT
>JBFMGH010000172.1:0-6041 GCA_040752795.1 Cyanobacteriota bacterium | reverse complement strand
TGCAAAAATTTTGAAAAACCTTTCTTCAGGCAATATATAGAGAATATTCTGCTACATAGAGGCTGGTTATCTGAAGATCAAAAGATGACTGATTTTATAATGCTAACTGATAAGACAGAACTATTATTAAAATCTCTTGGATTCATATGGCCAAAGTTGTCAGCCAATCAGCTTTATAACATGGTTATTAAATCACTTGAAGATAGGATATCTTTTATTCAGACAGTTTCTTTATTTGAGGGACTTGACAATGAAGACCTTGAATATGTTGCAAGAGTCTCTAAAGAAGTTATTTATGAAGAAGATAGCAATATAATGCTTGAAGATCAATCAAATAAAAATCTTTATATAATTGTAGATGGTATTATTGAGCTCAGCAGGCATTCAAAATCTGGCTGGTTGGGCACAATATCTCTTGTAAGCGAAGGAGATTTTATAGGCGAAGATATATTTTTAAAAGATGAAGTGTCACCTGTTAATGCAAATGTTATTTTTGAAGATGCTGTAGTTCTTGAAATAAAAGATATAGAAGTGACTAGATTGATTAAAAAATCGCCTGAATTTAGTCTGGCTTTCCTGGGAGCTATGAGTGAACGTCTCAGAAGGCTGGAGAGGATGATAGTTAATATTGGTTAAATAAAACTAAACAGGCAGGATAAGTTATAATCCTGCCTGTTACCTTATAAACTTATATTCTAATATATTTATAGATCCATAAAGTTCAGCTCCAGCGTATCATCAATAGAAAGTATGGTTCCATTTTTAAATTCATGCCACTCATCTTCAATATCAAGCATTTCAGAGGCAACAATAATAGATTCATTGTCATCAGGACACTGCAACTCAATGTTTAAGTTTACCCTGTCTTTATAAAGTTTTACCTGATTATTAAGAGCTTCTTTCCTGACTGCATAATACAATGAATTATTATATCTGGATGCTACCATAGTATGTCCATTTGTCACAATGACATTAAGTTTATGTTCTTCATTGTTATTGATGCTTTTTCCTAAATCGATAACGTGACAGAGAGTCTCGTGTAAAGACTTTTTAATTATGTTAGACGGAATTTCTTCTATTGTAATATCTTCAATATTCTTTTTTAAATAAGTAATGAAAAGATAAAACAGAAATTCACTATCTGTTGTTCCTTTAATATCGTTCGCAAGCGTAATACCAATTTCGTTTAAGATACCAGGCTTAAGCTTGTCAAAGTTAACAATAGTACCATTATGAGCGAATACCCAGTTTTTATACATAAATGGGTGAGCATTATGATCAGAAATATCACCGACTGTTGCATCTCTAACATGAGCAATCATAGTATTAGTTTCAACAAAATCAGTTAAAAGCCTGAAATTAAAGTCAAAATATGCACAGCAAGCTCTCTTTTGTATATAAGCCTTACCATACTGATAAAAACCAATACCCCAGCCCTGATTATTGCATATATTTCTTGAATCCAAAACAGATTGTTTGGCTAAAGAGTTTGATGCATCAACCAGAAAAAAAGATAATTTTGTAGGGAATTTACCTTTAAATCCAAATAATCTACACATTTTCTCTTACCTTTAAACATTTTTAAGCTTACAAATCCTTGAAAACAATTACCTGATAACAGATATGAACCCATTAATTAATTAAGAATTGATTTCGATGATTAAAATAGATATTAAAACAGACAAAAAATTTTGGTAAGACATAAATTTTTTAACCCGAATTATTCACAAATCAGGAATCAGCGAGGAGGTTGCATTTCTTCTTCTGAGAACAATAATCAGAATTAACAGTGTGTAAATTCAGTATTTTTTAAATATACTTATCCTTGAAAGTAATCTATAGATTCCAGATTATATAGGCAGGGTGTTTTTGCCTGCTGCGCAGGCTAAAACACCCTATAATAATTTAAAGCCATATATCGTTTACTTCCGTAGATTGGTATATGTCATTAGAATAAGGTTTACGTAAAAGTAACAAATTCACAAATTAATCAGGTTAATTTATTTTACTGGTAAATAAGTAAAGATTTATAACTATTTTCAAGGTTTCAGGCAATCTAAAAGTTTCAGGACAATTAATATAAGTAAGCTATCCCTTAAGGTTTTTATTATGAGTATATTTCTGCAAAATCTGCAAACAAATTATTTGATGGGCAACCAGAGTAGCTCCTCATCAGCATTGTCATTCGGAAAGAAGAAAAATGTAACCAATCAAAGAAATATTAACCTCAGCCAAGAAAATTCTAAAATGTATTTAACTAAATCTCAAAAACTAAACAGGTATTTTAATTCTCAAGGAGATATTTTCACCAAACAACAAAACGAAGCAGAGATAATTAATCCCGATAAAGTAGTAGAATATAAAAATATATTTGAGCAAAACCTTAAGTCAGAACCAAATTCAGGCCTGGCTAAATTGCTGAAAGCAGATTCAGATGTTAATCAGGCACATTTAGGAAGAGCCGTTAAAAGAACCAGAAATTTTTCAAGATATTTAAAAGAAGATATGGTTGGTTTTATTACCCCAGAAGGAAAACACTGGTTTGAAGGGGCTTGTTTGTATATTATTAAAGGCACTGCCGGTGTTGATATACCAGAAAGAGAATATGTTAAATATGCTAAAGAATTCTGGGGACACCTTGCTAAAGCTGATAAATACTGGGCATCTGATGATTTTATTAATTATTTACAGGGATTAGAAAGCAATCCTGGTGTTAATGCTACAATAGAAGCTATCAGACAAATTAAAACAGAACACTCTGTTAGAAATTCTCATGTTACTTTTGGTTATAATTCTGATATGAAATATATTAAAAAGCTTCTTGAAGATGGTTGTGCTTATACTGGCATAACTATGAAGCTAAAATCAAATTCAAAAACTCACCCAACATTAGAACATCTTTTTCCCCATAGGGTCAAAGGTGATGAATTGAACGACGATTGCAATTATGTTCTTACAATTGGAACCGCAAATTGTTCACGTGGAGACATTCCATTAACCGCCTATCTGAAAGGCTGGAATGCTGTAGAATTTAATAAAGAATTCCCAAGATGGAGAGCCAATATAAAAGCAGAGTTAAGAAAAAATGTTGAGCCTGAAGTACTTCAAAAAAGGCAAGATAAAAGATTCAAGAAAGAATTAAAAGAGAAAAAACATAAATTCCACTTATTAAGAGCCAGAGGACAGGTTCAAACAGAAGAATATAAAGCTTTATCTCAACGAGTCGAAGAGCTTGAAGACTATTTTAAAAAAAGAAAAGCTGAAATTGCTCAGAAAGATTGATTATGAATACTGATATTGAATATAGACCACTTAGTAATACTGGTTATTATATATCTCCTGTTGGTTTTGGAAGTTATAGAATTGATGCAAGAACTCAAAAACATAGAGTTGCACTTGAAAAAGCTTTACTTTCAGGAATTAATCTAATTGATACAAGTGCCAACTATACTGATGGTAATTCTGAACTGCTTATTGGCAGTGTTGTTAACGATTTAATCGATAGTAATCAATTAAAACGTGAGTCAATAGTAATAGTAACCAAAGGCGGATACTTGCAGGGTGAAAATTATTTTATCAGCCAGATTAAAAAAAATAACGGCAACCCTTTTCCAGAACTGGTTGAATATACAGATGGATTAGAACATTGTATCCATCCTGAGTTTCTTGAAGACCAGATCTCCAGAAGTCTTGAAAGACTTAACCTGAATTTTATAGATATATATTTACTTCATAACCCTGAATATTACCTGAATCACTCAAAAAATGTGAACTTAGATAGACAAATAGCTCAGCAAGAATATTATAGAAGAATTGAACAAGCCTTTCGATTCCTTGAATCTGAAGTAACTAAAGGAAGAATTAAATATTACGGAATCAGTTCAAATTCTTTCCCTGACGATAGTAACCAATACATGTTTACATCACTTGAAAGGATTATTAATATTGCTAAAAACATCTCTATTAACAATCATTTTAAAGTTATTCAACTACCAATGAATCTTATTGAAACCGGAGCAATATTAAATAACAATCAGAGCGGAAATCTTAGTGTTATAGAACTGGCTTATAAAAGCAATATTGCCATATTAATAAACAGGCCTTTAAATTCTTATATAAATAATAAACTAATCAGACTGGCGGAACCTGGCCCCGGAAAAAATCATTCAGAAAATGATATTTTAAAATCTATTGAAATACTTTTGAATAGAGAAAAGAAATTATTTGAAATCAATCATTTTAAAACCTCTTTAAATGATCTAACCATTGCAGAACTTGCAGAAAAAATATCATTTTCAGATCAACTTATGTTTAACTGGAAAAATTTTGCAGGCTATGAACACTGGAAGAATGCTTTATTGCAGTATTTTTCTCCTAGATTAGGTTATTTTAAAACTGTGATCTATGAAACTGAGAATTTACCGGATGAAATATTATGCATCACAAATGATTTTATTGCTTCAGCTGAAGAATCAATTAAATTAATTTCTGAATATTATAAATATAAAGACTTTATCAGGGTAACAGAAATAAAAGATGCCCTGTTTAAAATTAATAACAATATGGCAAAAAACAAAACACTAAGTCAGATAGCTTTAAGAGCCATATATGCTACAACTGGTATAACCTCAGTGCTTACTGGCATGAGAAATGAAAGTTATGTTGAAGATATACTTGACGAACTTAAAGACACTTTAACATTTGAATTAAATAAAGACACCTGGAATGAAATTGATCACATTCTTAAAACTTTAATAAATGAATAATATAATTTATTCTGCCAGAAGTAAGGCTGCAAATTTTTCCAGATCTTCTTTTCTGTCTTTTTCAGCAGTGTCAAAACCAATTACATGGAGAGTATCAATATTTTCCATAGAAGCATCGTCCATATCTGGATTTACTTTCTCACCAAGTGATGGATCAATTCTTAAATATTGATGGGGACAACCAACTGCATCATAAATTTCTCTTAGCTGATAATCTACTGTTTCAGCCTGACCTGTTAAAAAGATATCTAAAACAGGTTTTATCCATCCAATCTGCCCCCAGTCTTTAGCTTTTTGGTATGGATATGGTTTTTTTACAATTCCAGTACCAAGTGATAATATAACCATATCTTTTGCAGTAACTTTTTCATTAAAGCCTCCAGGACGTTTAAAAATGCCTCTGGATTCAGCATAAGCACATAGAGCCGGGTTACCAGCAAACACACCTCCATCAATTAAAGCAATTTCTTCATTATTAACATCTGAAATTTTTGCACATTCAAAATAACTGGGGGCAGCGGTTGTAGCTCTGGCAACATCTTTAATATAATAATCAGGCAAATCTTTTTGGCCTTCTTTTTTAGCTTCAGGATGAGTAAATAAAACAGCTCTTCTGTTTTCTATATCATAAGCAGTAATCAGGCATGGCCTTAATAAGTCAGAAAGTTTTGTATCTTCAAAACTTAATTCTAAAGCTTTTTCAAGATTTTCAGCCGGGTATTTCTCATCTGTAATACCGCCCAGACTTTTTATATTCTGAAAAATAGAATTTTCAAAAATATTATCTCCAAAGTTATGATAAATATCTGCTGCTTTCTGTGCTGTAAATTTTGATTTACCCTCTTTATCAGGTGTTAAATAAAGACAGGCTAGTATTCCACCTGTACTTGTTCCGGCAATAAGATCAAAATAATCCGACAGTCTGGCATCAGAGTTTCCTGTTTTTTCTTTTATTATAGATTCCAGTTTCACTAATATTTGAGCAGGAATAATTCCTCTGATTCCACCACCATCAATAGATAAAATTCTTATATATTTTGCCATAAATAATACTCCTATAAATAATTCTTTTAATTTATTTGTACTTATAAACCATGTATTTAAAGAAAATAATATATCAATCAAAAAAAACATTAAATCATTATTAGCAGATTTTACGCAGCATTCAAAAAAGTATTTAATTGTCTAGGTTTTAATTTCCTAACCTTATGTAAAAACTCCTGGTGAGCGGCTTCTACGCTTTTGTTTGGATATTTTTTTCTTAAGTATGAATAT
>JBFMGH010000171.1:0-4434 GCA_040752795.1 Cyanobacteriota bacterium | reverse complement strand
AACTCTGTTGTTTACGTTAAACAATATAACAAATAATATTGTAGATAAAATAACCTTTAAAACTAGCTTAATAATTTTCACAATCTTAATATTCCTGAATTGTTAAATCATAAATAAAGTGCCACCTAATATTTATTAAAATTGCTTCGAGAGAAGTTAATTAAACTATTTAAATGTACCCACTAATTAATGAAAAATATTTAATAACAAATAAAACAACGAACTACTATATTTATAGTATTACTTATTTTTTGTTTCATTGCAACCAAAAGTTAAAAAAATGAATAAGTTTATTAATTTTATTTAAGCAATCTTGAAAGTTGTTTATCTACACTATTTGTATGATCTTTTAATTGGTTTTAGTTGAAAAGACTTTATGAACTGTATTGTAAAGATGTATACTTTAATTGTAAATCTGTTTAAAAACTGTTCAGTCTGTAAAAATAGTGAACCTTTAATAAATAAAAATGTTTATCTGTAAGGAAGGTGTCATTTGTTGTTAACCATGAGTGATTCTGAAAAAATAATGCAGGATGAATCATTAAGAACTGTAGCATTAGAATTGATGTATCATAGCCCGCGAAAATGGAAATATGCTGACGGGGCTACTGCTCTTGAAATTGCCAGAAAACATAGTTTAAACATTGATCTAGTGAAAAAGAAACTAAAAATATTGTTAGAAGCAGGACTTGTTAGGCCAGTTGATTTAAAACCTAAAAGATGGCAATTTGATGAGTATAACTACAACTTGATGGACACAGAAGATCCAATTTACATATTAATTTCCCGTTATGACGATGATGATTATTTTAAATTTGCTTTTTAGAGCCTTTTAATTGAAGAAAAGTTTTTAATGAGCAAATGTTTAACATTTTAAAAATTCTTTGCAGGCAGGCTGAACCCTGATAAATAGTTATGTTTAATCAAATTATTCATTAAGAGACCCGGGTAGAACTAATTTTAATAAAATATAAGTACAGAAGTTTCTTGAAAGACCTGTACATAAAAACAAAATCAACAAAAAAATCAGCCCTAAGAAACAGTTATGAGGTTTAAAAATAAATTTTTTTTCGCACTTTAAACTATCCCTCTGAATCTCTGACCTTTAACTTATAAAATAATTATACAAAAGTATCTATTATGTATTTACAATTGTTAAAATAATTGTTTATTTAAGCAACATTATTTTTTTAACAGTTTTCATATTACAAATTAATTAAAGGGAGAACTGAGTGGTTATAAACTTTTCAACAATAAATTTTTTAGGTATAAAGCAACCTGCAAAGGCGACAATTAATAGGCCGATACAAAACAATATTAAATCTTTAATATCAGATTCAGTTAGTTTTAAAGGTATTGAATCTGAAGATTGTCTTGATACACCTGAAAAAAGAGCTGCATTTTTAACAATTTGTATAAATGATTGGGTAAAACCTTCAATCGGCTCAAAATTAGCTAAATTGATTAGCACAAGGGGTAAATATTCTCTTGAACAAGTTAAACACCGAAAAGAATATCATACCTTTGAAGGTTTTGAAACAACGTTAAAAATAAACTCCGGTAAAACTGAAAATCGTTCAGATAATCCCAAACAGATAGCTGAACAATTATTATCAGGCGATGCCACTTGGAAAGATATAGGTAGATTTTCAAAATTTGATAAAAATACTTATATTGCTAAACAATCCAAAATAACAATTTTACCTGATGGCAGAGAAGCTATAATCTCTATCGGACCAAATCATATTATAGATAAAGAGTACGCTAACGGCTTTATATGTATGATGAAGGAAGATCCATCAGGAAAACTACGTGCCGAGCTCAGGGTACCCTGTGAGCTAAAAACTAATGAACCGGAAAACCCTGCAATGAAATTAGCTAAAAAAGAATTTGATACTGATAATATTTTTAATGTTACATTTATAACCCCTTGTTGTGGTTCAACAACTGATCCTGAGAACCCTGTTTATAAACTGGCAGCAAAAGTTTTTAATTTATAAAATAAGACCACAGAATAACTTAATCTTGTACAATCGTTTGGGTTGTACCAAAGTGTAAGTATATTAGAGTAACAACAATGTCATTTTATGCTCGGAGTAGATAAAAAAGATAATAAACTTGTAAAAAGAAAACTTTTAAAAGCAGTTAATATGAACAATCGTCTTAAATTATTAATAATTATAGGTTGTTAATTTCTGAACGAATTTGCTCTGCATCGAGAGCATTAGGATAATAATTTAAATAACGTGCAAATTCTTTTTTAGCTTTATCTTTAAGGCCCTGTTTTGCATATGATCGTGCAATATAAACCATAGCCTGGGCAAAGTTAGGTTGAAGCTGAAGTGCTCTTTTTAAATAATTAGTGGCTGTAGTTGGATTATCCTGATAATAATATGCTTTAGCTATGTTAAAGTATACTATAGGGTCATTAGGGAAAATTTGCAATGCCCTTTCAAAAGCAGTAATAGATTTTTGATATTGTTGTGTTTCAAGCAATGCAAATCCCAGATAATTAAAAATTTCACCTGCATTCGGATAAATTCTTGCAGCAGTTTCTAAAGATTCAATAGCCTGGTCAAATTTTTGCAAAGTATAATAAACTCTTCCTAAATTGTAGTTTGTAATGGCATCTTCAGGCAGGAGTTCTTTAGATTTTTCAAGATATTCAAGAGATTTCTCCAATTCACCTTTAGTATAATAAGCAATACCAATATTTCTGTGTACCATAGATTCATTAGGGGCGAGTTCAAGAACTTTAAAGAAAATTTCCAGAGCTTTATCAAATTCATTTCTAGCATGAAAAGCATTGCCCAAATTAAATAAGGCCAGGGTATTATTAGGGTCCAGATTAATTGTTCTTTCGAAATAATCTATAGCTTTATCGAAGTTGGCTTTATTAACATATAATAAGCCCAGGTTACTGAGTGTTGAAATTTCATCAGGATTATATTCCAGAACTTTTTCAAGCTGTTCAATAGCTTTATCAATATAGCCTTTATTTGCCATAGCTATACCAAGGTCATATCTAGCTAAAATAAAATCTTCTTTTCGGTTAACAGCTTCTCTGAAATAAAAAATAGCATCGTCAACTCGACCCAGTGCATAGTATGCTCTGGCGATGTTATATAACACTATGGTATTCTCTGAATCTGTTTCGAGTATGCTGTTATAAACCTGAATAGCTTTTTCATAATCGCCTTTTTCAGCGTATGTTAAAGCAAGATAGTTTTTAATTTCAATGGCATTAGGGTATTTTCTTAAAATGCGAGAAAATTCTTCTATAGCTTCGTCATACATCTTCTTAAACACATACGCTAGGCCTCTGTTTCTATAAGGAACAGGGTCATCAGGGTTAATTTCTATAGCTTTGTTAAAATATTCAATAGCTTTATCAACATCACCTATGAAATAATAAACACTACCAAGGTTATAATAAGAGATAGAATCTTGAGGATTTAAAGAAATGGCTTTATTAAAAGCATTTTCGGCTTCCTGATGTCTTTGCATATTAACAAAACACAGGCCGAGGTTTCTATGTGCAAGATAGTCATCCGGTTCAATTTCAATTGATTTACTCAGTGTTTCTATTGCTTCATTAAGTCTACCAATTGATAACAATGCAGATCCGAGATAATTATATGTAGTAGAATCATCACTATTAATCTCTATAGCTTTATTAAATGCTTCTACAGCTTTATCATGTAAGTTTTTATGATAATATGCCATACCTAAATTTCTATAAGCTACGAAATATTCAGGATCAATAGAAACAGTTTTTTCAAAGCATTCAACACTTTGATCAATATTACCCTGAATATTATAAATATTACCGAGGTTAAAAAATGCCACTGAATCATCAGGGTTTATTTCAATAGCTTTTTTAAAAGAAGTTTCAGCCTCTAAAACATTGTTTTTGCTGAAATACACTAATCCTAGATCTCTATAAGCTTCATTAAAATTAGAGTCTGCTTCAATAGCTTTTTTATATTCTACTATTGCCAGGTCTACTTCAAAGCGTTCTCTATAGTTTGTAGCTTTATTATAATGCTGTTGAGCGTCTTGATTATGTGAAACCATTTTTAACCTCAAAATTTGAATGTATATAAACAATAACACTTATGTAGTCTCTGAATAAATAAATTTTCTCCGATTCAAAAGGTTTTAATTGTTTCATTATTATTGCTGAAATCTTTGATTTATTAATTAGACAGAGGTTCTTTTTATTATAAATGACAATAATTAAAGATACAAAATTGTAGCAACTTCAATGTGTAAAAAAGTGTTTCTACCAAAACAAGATCAATAGAAGACCCTGTTACAACTTATTTATAGAGACCTCTGCACTAACTATACTTTTCCTTGAAAGTAATGATAGATTTCAGGGAATTAAGGGGAGGGTGTTTTTCGGGGCCCCCCACCGAAAAACACCCAGTA
>JBFMGH010000170.1:0-10841 GCA_040752795.1 Cyanobacteriota bacterium | reverse complement strand
TGCGATAATTCATATACCGGTCAATTTCTAAAACAAATTTTGACTGGTTCAAAAAATACCTGACCCTTTAGGCCCTCACTTCATTAGCACCCTTGCAAAATCAGATCGGAACCAACTAATTTTTATAATAATTAATTGTTTCATAAGTTAAATTATACTTATGTTGTTTATTTGTTTTAATTGCTAATAAAAACACCTCTGCCGTATCTATTGTGCTAAAACAAGGAATATTAAATGATTCTGCCATATTTCTTATTTTGAAACCAAAACGATTAGGATCTTTAGAAACCGTTGGTGTGTTTATTACTATATCTATATCTCTGTTTTTGATCGCCTGAAGAATCGTTTCAAGCTTATTTTTGTTTATTATCTCAGTTTCAAGACCATTGTCGTTAAATGTTCTTGAGGTACCTTCAGTTGCAATTATTTGAAAGCCTTCTTCCTTATAAGCTTTTAATAATTCGATGGCTTCAATCTGATCTTTTTTATTTAAAGATACAAAAATAGTTCCTTTCTCCGGAATTTTATAATTAGCACCTAAAAAGCCTTTTAAAACAGCTTTATTAAAAGATGAGTCAATGCCCAGAACTTCCCCGGTAGATTTCATCTCTGGTGTTAGTGCAACTTCTACATTACTGAGTTTTTGAAAAGAAAAAACAGGAACCTTAACAGAAATAAGCTTTGTTGCTGGGTATAAACCATAGTTATAATATACAGTTTTATTTTGTATACTGCTTTGATATGAATCAACTTGATCAATAATCTTTTTTCTTAATATAGCATTTACTGCCATTTTCACCATTGGCACACCTGTTATTTTGGTCATGATTGGCACAGTTCTGGATGCACGGGGGTTAACTTCCAGTACAAATACTTTATCATTTTTGTCAACAATAAATTGAATATTCATAAGCCCGATAATTCTTATAGCTTTAGCCAGTTTTCTTGTATATTCTATCAATGTATCAACAACTTTTTGAGAAAGGTTTTGGTGTGGATAAATACCAATACTATCACCAGAATGTATTCCAGTTCTCTCAATGTGTTCTAAAATACCGGGTATTAGAATATCGTGATAGTCTGAAATTGCATCAAGTTCAACTTCTTTTCCTTCAATATATTTGTCAACCAGAATCGGGTGATCAAAGGAAACAGATACAGCTTCTTCGATATAATTAGACAACTCTTGATCGTTATAAATAATTTGCATTGCCCTGCCACCAATTACATATGATGGCCTGACTAAAACAGGATACCCTATTTTATTCGCTGCGATTAGCGCTTCATTAAAGCTTGTTACTGCAAAACCATCCGGCTGAGGAATGTTTAGTTCTTTTAAAAGAACTTCAAATAATTCTCTATCTTCAGCAAAGTTCGCTGAACCTACAGTTGTTCCTAAAATTTGTAGGCCATTTTCTTTAAGCTTTGGGGCCAGGTTAATTGCTGTCTGACCACCAAACTGAACTATTGCCCCTTTAGGTTTTTCCTTTCGTATAATATTCATTACGTCTTCAATGAATAGCGGTTCAAAATAAAGTTTATCAGAAGTATCAAAATCAGTACTAACTGTTTCAGGATTATTGTTAATAATTATAGACTCATATCCAGCGTCTTTTATAGCCCAGGCTGCATGAACAGAGCAATAATCAAATTCAATTCCCTGGCCTATTCTTATTGGTCCGGATCCTAATACAATAATCTTTTCTCTTTGTGTTATTATATTTTCATCTTCAGAATCATAAGTAGAATAATAATAAGGTGTAGACGACTCAAATTCACCGGCACAGCTATCTACCATTTTGTGAACAGGATATATTGAATGTGCTCTTCTAAGAGCATCAATCATTTCAAGTCTTTTTCCAGTTAATTCTGTTATTTCATAATCTGTAAACCCTTTAGATTCAGCATCCATAAGAAGCTCTATTGTAAAAGGCTCATTTGAAAGGCGTTTTTCTGTTATAATAATATTGTTTATCTTATTCAGAAACCATTTATCAATCTTTGTATATTCATTGATTAAATTAATACTAAAATTTCTTCTCAGCGCTTCAGCTATAACAAAAATTCTGTCATCTTCGATATTCTGGAGTTTTTGAATAAGCTCTTCTGAAGAAAGCTTACTAATATATTTATTTCTCAGGCCTATTTCCTGACCTTCAAGAGAAATTATAGCTTTTAAAAGAGAACTTTCAAAATTGCGATCAATTGCCATAACTTCTCCGGTTGCTTTCATTTGAGTACTGAGTTTTCTATTAGCATATGAGAACTTATCGAAAGGCCATTTAGGTATTTTGGTAACAATATAATCGAGTGCTGGTTCGAATGAAGCCATAGATGTTTGAGTAACGCAGTTAGTTATTTCGTGAAGATGTAGGCCAAGTGCTATTTTAGCAGCTACCCTTGCTATCGGATATCCGGAAGCTTTTGAAGCAAGTGCTGATGAGCGGCTTACTCTGGGGTTGACTTCGATTACCTTATATTCTGTGGTTTCAGTGTTTAGAGCAAATTGAACATTGCAACCGCCTTCAATTTTAAGTGCCCGTATAATCTTTATTGCTGAAGATCTTAATAAATGGTATTCTTCATCTCTTAATGTTTGTGAAGGTACTACTACTATACTGTCTCCCGTATGAACACCAACAGGGTCAAAGTTTTCCATGTTACATACTACAATGCATGTATCATTAGAATCTCTCATAACCTCATATTCAATTTCTTTCCATCCAGAAACACTTTCTTCTAGAAGAACCTGGTTTATTCTACTATGTGCAAGTCCCGATTTTACAAAATTTATTAACTCTTCTTTATTTGTTGCAATACCTCCACCAGTGCCACCTAGAGTATATGCAGGTCTAATGATTAATGGGAAAGATACTTCTTTAGAGAACTCAATAGCTTCATCAATATTGTTAATAATTCTGCTTAAAGGTATTGGTTCTTCAATTTCATTCATTAGCCTTTTAAAACTATCTCTGTTTTCAGCATTTTTTATAGATTCAATTGAAGTTCCTAGAACTTTAACATTATTTTCTTCCTGAATTCCAGAATCCTGTAATTCTACTGCAATGTTTAATGCAGTCTGGCCTCCTAATGTAGGTATTAACCCATATGGTCTTTCTTTTTCTATAACATATTTTAAACCTTCAAGCGTTATAGGTTGAATATAAACAGTATCAGCTATATTATCATCAGTCATAATTGTTGCAGGGTTACTATTGTATAATAGAACTTCTACACCCTCTTCTTTTAGAGCTTTACATGCTTGTGTGCCTGCATAATCAAATTCTGCTGCCTGACCAATAATTATTGGGCCAGAGCCGATAACCAGAACTTTAAGTATATTTGAATCTTTTGGCATTAATCAATATATCCTATCAAGTGAATTTATCCAATCTACAAAAAAGAAATTGGCATCTTCAGGCCCTGGGCCAGCCTCAGGGTGAAACTGAACAGAATAAATTTTTAAATCTGAACATTTTAAACCTTCGACGGTATTATCATTAACATTAATATGTGTGATGTCTATATTTTCAGGGAGGTTCTCTTTACAAACAGCATAACCATGATTTTGGGAAGATATAAAAACTTTTCCTGTCCTTATATCTATTACAGGATGATTTGAACCTCTATGGCCAAATTTTAGTTTATAAGTATCAGCCCCCAGTGCAAGTGCTAAAATTTGATGTCCAAGGCAAATTCCATAAAGTGGTATTTTACCGATAAGATTTTTAGATAATTCTATACCCTCTTTCACATCTTTAGGGTCTCCGGGGCCATTAGATAACACTACTGCGTCATAATTATGCTTTAAAATATCTGCACATTTTACATTCCAGGGATATATTGTTATATCACAATTAAGAGACATAAAATGATTTATAATACCTGTTTTTATACCATAGTCAATCAGTGCAATTTTCTTACCAGTACCAGATATGTGCTTTATTTCTTTTCTTGAAACGGTGTTAACTATATCAGAAGGAAAAACATATTCCTTTAGTGTATCAATATGGTTGTTAGTAATGTTTTCTGTTGTTATAATACAATTCATTGTGCCCTGTGTGCGAATCTTTTTTGTTAGCATTCTTGTATCTACTTCGCTAACGGCTGGAATGGAATTATTTAAAAGGTATTCTGATAAAGTGGTTATTGATTTCCAATTGCTAGGTTCTTCACAGAACTCTTTAACAACTAGACCGCTGACCTGAATTTTTTCTGATTCGACATCTTCATTGTTAATGCCATAATTTCCTATAAGGGGGTAGGTCATTACAACAACTTGTCCGGCATATGAGGGGTCTGTTAAAATCTCCTGATAACCTGTCATTCCTGTGTTGAAAACTATTTCAGCAAATACAGTTTTATCAGCCCCAAAAGACTTTCCCTCTAAAATTGTTCCATCGTTAAGTAGTATTGTAGCTTTTTTGTTAATCATATAATTTTTTTAGAATCTAATTATTTACAAATAAAAGAAAATTAAAATACGTGTAATGGTTACACTTATTATAGATAAAAATAAAAATAAAAGCTCTAAATATCAGAAATAATGGCTACATAACTTAATATTAACTGACCCTAAATCCTCGTTGTTTAAAATGTTCTATATAGTTTTATTTAGTTTAATTAATTGCCATGTTTCTTATTTACTCTGATTAAATATGCCTGAAAAGCCTCAGCTGCTTCAGCTTCCTTTTTTTGAGCTTTTAAGGCTTCACCCAGATTGTAATAAGCATCAGGCGCTTGAGAATCTATCTTAATTGCAGACTTAAAATTATCAACAGCATTTTGATATTCGCCTTTACTCAAGCTTATATTTCCCTGGCTGATAAATTCTTTGTATTTAATATTTTCGTTACTTATGTTTTCTGGGGCTGATATATTAGGTAATACAGGAATATCAGGTTTTGATGGTTCCAGATCTTTTAAATATTCTGTTGCTTTTATTGCCTGTTTAGACGCAGGGTCTAACTTAACCACTTTTTTAAATGTTTCTATAGCTGAATTATTTGAACCACTTAATTTTAAAGTTATAGCATATTTTAATAATATGTCTTTATCTTTTGGTGATAGACTAGTTGCTTTTTTATATAGTTCTGATGCTTCTTTATAACTATTGCTTGCAAGATAAATATCTGCTAGCTTTAATAATAACCCGATATCATCAGGATTATTATTCAGTAAATATTTGTAATTCGAAATAGCCTCAAGCCTGTTACCTGTTTCTAAATTTATTTCAGCCAGGTCTTTTTTGGCTTTCAGATTGTTAGGGTCATATTCTAATAGCTTTTTAAGTTGAATAACAGCTTTATATGTGTTTCCAGATAGTTTATATGCATTGGCCAGTTCATATCTTATATCCGAATTACTTTGGTCTATAGCCAGTAAAATTTTGAATTCTCTAATAGCATCATCATATTTAGCTTTTCTTAGATATTCATTTGCTTTACCGCTTCTTTTATTTATATAACTTGAACTACCTTTTGCTGCTTCCCGCCAGTGAGCTATTGCCTGATTAAGACTCCCTCTTTCATAATAAATTTGACCTAAAATATCGTGGGCTTCTGTGTTTTGATTGTTGCTATTGATTGCCCTGTGCAAAAATTCAAGTGCATTTTTAATATTTCCATAGTTGTAATAGGCCTTACCAATTCTATAATAAATTTGTGTTCTCTTTGGATCAGCTTTTAAACAAGTATCAAACTCTGCTATAGCAAGGTCAAATTTTCCCCAGGTTAAATAGATGTTTCCTAGATGCTCTCGATAATCAATATTACCAAAATCTTTTCTTATTGCTTTTTTAATTAATTTAACAGCTGGCTCCAGTTGATTAGTATTAAAGTAAGCTTTTGAAGCTTTATAATTAAAATGAGGGTCTGTAATGCCTTTGTATATAGCTCTTTCCCACATTTCAAGGGCGTTAGAATATTGCTGATTATCATAATAGGCACTTCCTAGATTGAATTTTAATAATTCATTGCCGGGGTTTAGCTGGTGAGCTTTTTCAAGATATTGAATACTCTGTTTATATTGTCCAACATCATAGAAAAGATTTCCCAGGTTATAGTAAGCATTATAATTTGATGAATAAGTATCAATACTGTCTTTGAAAGCTTGAATTGCCTCTGAAATCTTGCCTTGTTTATAATATATTTGTCCTATTAGATTAAAAGCATTAGACTTTAATGCAATATTTCCATTTTTTGATACGTACATTAATGCTTCAAGCGCACTGGTATAATTATTTTTGCCTATATAAATTTTACTTAGTTCATATAAGGGCCTGACATCTGTTTTATCATTGTTATATGCAGAATCAAATTCCTGTATAGCTTTGTCTTCAGATTTTAAACTTTTATAAACTACACCTGTATTAAAATATATAGAAGATACATCCGGGTTATCTTTTTTTGATTTATCTAAATATTCAAGAGCTTTACTTAAATCTCCTTCCTCAAGATAAGTATTAGCTATATAACCATTAATTAAATAATTGTTATTACCCTCTTCTTTAACTTCTTCAAGTATTTGTCTTGCTTTTTTATAATTTCCAAGTTTTAAATATGTATAAGCAAGATTAATTTTATATTTTGTTTTTGCATCTTTACTGCATATTGCTTTAAACAATTTTAATGCTTCAGTATAATCACCAGAATAAAAATACCCTCTTCCAAGATCATTAAGATAATCCATGTTATTAGGATCCAGTGCTGCAGACCTTTCCCACTGTGCTAGTGCCATATTAATCAGGCCCTTTTTCTCATATAAAGAACCAAGCTTATGAAATACCTCTGCATCATCAGGATTATTTTTTGCATCTTGAAGCATTGCTGTTATTTGTCCATCAATATCTCCACTATATTCTTTTTCTTCAAGCACAGTTCCAGATTGAAAGTTGTCAATCTTCTTAGTGTTTACATTTATAGAGTAGATATGATTAACTAGATAAATGCTACATATTATAGAGCTTATGATTATAGCGTATACCAAACTTTTAACTAGCTTTTTAATATTCTCTTTCATATTATCCTGATCCTAATAGTTCGAAAGTTTCACTAAAATTTGAGCTTAATTTATTTAAAAGTTGCTGATATTCATCTTCTTTGTCAGAATTAACTATTTCAAACGCAGCTTCTCTGGCCATTTCCAGTATGTTAATATGCTCAACAAGGTTAGCCAGAACAAAATCAGGAACCCCACTTTGTTTTGTTCCTATAAATTCTCCAGGCCCTCTTAGTGCAAGATCATGTTCTGCTATAATAAATCCATTGTTTGTCTGTTCCATAATTAATAGCCTATTTTTAGATTCTCTAGAGTTTGTATTAGTTACTAGCATACAATATGATTGAAGTTCGGATCTGCCAACCCTGCCTCTTAATTGATGTAATTGGGCTAATCCAAACCTATCAGCATTTTCTATCATCATTACTGTGGCATTAGGGACATCTATACCTACTTCAATCACTGTAGTAGCAACTAATATATCATATTTACCTTTGCGAAATTCTTCCATGACTTTTTCTTTTTCAACACTGCGTAATTTGCCATGTACTAAACCTACAGAATAATCTTTAAATACAGTTTTTCTTAGTTTTTCTGCTTCGGCAGTTGCTGCTTTTGCGGTTAATTTTTCTGATTCTTCTATCAATGGGAAAACTATAAATGCCTGTCTCTTTTTCTTGATTTCTTCTTCTATTAATCTGTAAGACCTTATTCTGGTAGCCGGAGATAGAACGTGTGTTCTCACAGGTTTCCTCCCTGGAGGCATTTCATCAATGATTGAAATGTCTAAGTCTCCATGCATAGATAGTGCAAGAGTTCTCGGTATTGGTGTTGCTGTCATAGTTAAGAGTTCTGGATTAATACCTTTGTTTTTAAGCGCTGTCCTTTGTCTTACTCCGAACCTGTGTTGTTCATCAATCACAACCATACCCAGTTTATTAAATGTTATCTCTTCTTGAATTAAAGCATGAGTACCTATAGCAATATTTGTAAGACCATTTTCAAGGTTTTGTCTCATTTCTCTTCTTTGTTTAATTCCATGTTTACCTAAAAATATTCCTATCCTGATGCCAAGAGGTGCTAACCACTCTGTAAATTTTCTATAATGCTGTTCTGCAAGAACTTCTGTTGGGGCCATTATGGCAGCCTGGTAGCCATTTTCTACAGCAGCAAGCAAGGCCATGCATGCCACTACTGTTTTTCCACTTCCAACATCCCCTTGCAATAGTCTATGCATCGGCTCTGATGATACTAGATCTGAAAGAATCTCCTTGAATACGGCTTCTTGAGCGTTTGTGAGTTTGAATGGCAGACTTCCCTTAAACTGTTCAACAAGACCGCCGGGCTTTGTTTTTATACTAATTGAATCAGTATTTTTCTTTATACTTTTTCTTACCAGTGCTAGATGAAGCTGGTGGATAAAGAACTCTTCAAATATAAGTCTTTTTTTAGCTTCCTGAATCTGTTCAAGTTCATCAGGAAAATGAATCTGTTTTATGGCAGTTTTTTTGTCAATAAGATCATATTTTTTAAGTATTTCAGCAGGTAATGTTTCATCAATTACAGGCAAATATGTTTCAATGGCATTATTTATGGCTCTTCTAAGGGCTTTAATGCCCAGACCTTCTGTCAGTCTATATATTGGTACTATCCTGGCCGCATGCAATGAATCTATTTCTTCAGGTGAGTCGTAAACAATCTCTATTTCTGGTCTGTCAATACTCTTTTTGTTCGTATAGCTATCAAATTTTACTCTTCCTGATATTAAAACCTGTGCACCTTTTGGATACTGTTCTTTATATCTATCTAAAATATATTTATTTGATCTGGAATAAAACCAGCTGGCCGTAATTGTGTCTGTGCCATCATAAATATGAAGGGTCAGTATAGATAATTTAGGATTTCTTCTGGCATTATATGCATTTACACGTTTAATAGTTCCAAATATTGTTACATCCTGCCCAATTTCTATATCGGCTATTTTTGCCTGGGTTTTAAAGTCAATGTGATCTCTAGGATAATATGTTAGCAGGTCATAGGCATTAAAAATATGTAAAGAGTTTAATTTATTTGCTAATACAGGTCCTACTCCTTTTACAAACTGAACATCGGTTTCTTCTGGAGAATCGACTTTGCTTTTTTTCTTATTTGCTTCTAAACTCTCTTTACTGTCAGACTGTTTTTTAACCTTTTTGACTGTAATCTTTTGGGGTAATGCTTCTATTAATACTGACTGTAGTGTGTTTATAGCTTTAATACGTTCGCTGATATTCATTCTGTCATATGAATTGAATAACAGGGCAATATCTGCCCAACGTTTATCTTTGGGTGGTATTTTGTAATAATTTTTAGCTAATGATGAAATATAACGTGAAAAAGTTGATTTTTTACCTTTTAAATCAATATACTGGTGTTTTATTTCTACCTCAATAGCCCTTTTTATGTTATTTAGCTCACTATGATCTATTGTCATATTTGATATTTACTTTTAATACCAATCTTGAGTAGAAACCCGTTGTAATATAATTATCAGTTCTTAAATAAAGTTATTTTAACAATTGTTTTAACAGAATGATTTTGATATTTGGCATCACAACAATGAACATCTTAATAAAACGATTGAGATCTCTGTATAATTGATGTTTTATAAAATATCAGAGATCAGCGGCTAAGGAAGGGAGAGTTTAAAAGCCATGCGTAGTGGGCTTTTAAAACCCGACACTATTTCTCTGCTACCTTAGTTATTTTGAGAATTTCTCCAGTTATGCATAAGTCTTATTATAGTTTATTGCTGTTGTTTTGTTTAAATTGTGACAATCTTGTATAAAAAGCTTTATAATAAAATAGAACAGTATAGAAGTGTAGCCATATTAACAGTTTGCAGATATTAAGTGAGCTATAATATACTTTTAAGCAAGCTTACATAGTAAGCCATCTATAAAGCTTCCAGTGGTTTTTATCTCTAGGATCTTCTACTACCCAATCTCCGTATTGGTGAACTACCCTGGGGTAAATACCAAGATAGCCATCGTTAATCCATTCTTCTACGTCATATTCGTCCCTAATAGGTAAAAGTGCAACTGAATCCCAGCCTTTTATCGCTTCGGCATAACCCAGCTTCCATGGGATCCATTGAGAATCTATACTCTCTGGTGATACTAATACTACTACTTTGGGGCAGGCTTTTATAATAGTTTTATAGTCATTTGCTACATCATAGGTGCTTTTGTTTTTGTTTGAAGTTGATTTTTTAACATATGGATTACAGTTAAAACCAAAAAAAAAGGATATAGCTCCAACCAGATACTCTTCATCCATTGGTGAGTGGGCTAGAAATAAACTTTTCCCATTGAAGTTATCTGAAGCACTATCAATTATGACTTCTTTATTAAAGCCCTCTGTAACTATCATCTCTTCAATAGATTTAATATCATTGTATGTAAAGAAAGCCATGAGATGGAAAGTTCCTTTATTCCCTAAACTAATTATCCTTTATTATTAATATTTTAGCAACTTGGCAAGTTTTATAATTATTGAATCAATAGAAAAAAATGGTGCATTATATTTAATGTAATGTAATACATTTGAATAAAAATCCTTTTATATTTTATCAAATTTTGACACTTATTAAAGAAAGTTTTATTTCAATAGTAATTTTTGTAAATGTTTTAATTATTTATTAAATACTTTCCTAATCTAATGCCTGAAATTATATTTTATTTAACCCGGTTAATTCGTGAATTTGTTACAAACTCTCAAGGCTCAAGTAATGACTTAAGTTAAAGATTTATGCATTTAACACACTGTAAATATTTAACAGGGACCAGGTTTTAGAGGATCGG
>JBFMGH010000169.1:0-3051 GCA_040752795.1 Cyanobacteriota bacterium | reverse complement strand
CAGCATCTAGAAACCAACCCTCATTAAATAAAGAATGAGGGATTTTTTTATTCAATTTACAATATTTATAGTAAACGCATGAAATTATGAGACATAACTGGAAATCATGAGGGTGTTATGCCCGCCGTCGGCGGGCATAACACCCGAACCCTTTATTTTCTGAAGTCTATTTTATTTATGCGTTCATTATATTAATGACAATTTGTTCCAGAATCAAGACCATAACCTGTTGAGCATATTAAAGTAGAATAATAATTAGTTATCCTACTTGCATTGTACTTACTATAATTATCAATAGGGTTAGGATAAACATTATATGCAGAAGAAGATGCACCTGTAATAGGATCATAATAGTTAATTGAAGTACCTGTTAATGACGAATAGTTGCTTAAGAAATCCTGACCTACTGAACCTATACCCCAGGTTAATTCTTGCAAGATTCCTTTTACTTCATCCTGAACAGAAGCGTTATTAATTATCTGGTTGTATTGTTCAACAAAAGCTGAGGCTAGAGGAGAATTATAACTACCTGCAACAACTGACCCAAAAGCAGCTGAGTCTATTAAATCAGCATAAGTTGCATTTGGAGGGAAATTTAATACAGAAGTATTAAATCCGTCTGGCATTGGAAAAGCCTGGGCTTTATAACCATCAATACAGGCACTATTTCCGGCACAGAGGTTATAAATTCTTTCGTATTCTTGAAGAATTAATGCTATACTATGACCCATATTTGCTAATTCTTGAATTTCATTAGCTAAATCAAACATACCCTTATCTTTTAAGCCCTGTGCTATATTACTTAAGTGATTTGCCATTCTCTGAACTCCACCAGATGTTCCACTGGTTTGAATAAAGTCATTAAAATCTTCAGGTATATTAGTTAATATAAAATCACCATAATCTATTATACAGTTCCCTTTAATACATTTACCTGTTGGGCTGTCCAGGGTTCCGCCTAAAGAGCCTGCTGTAGGATTTAGTAATAAATCTTCTTCTCTTAAAGGGTTTATTATCCCTTTTTGAGCATCATTTTGAACATCCATATTGCTTGATTTTGCAGCAAAATTTAACATTGACCCATTAGAAAACATATAATATAAGCCCAGACCAACAACCAGGGCAATTACAGCTAATGGTATAACATATTCAACAAGATTTGAACCTTTGTTTTTATACATTATTTTCCCTCTTTACTAATTAATACCTGTACGAAATACAAAAGTTATTAAAATAATAATGATAGATTAGTATGATTAATTATTTTATTTGAAAAAAAGGAATATTAAAAGATACCAAGTATAGAATATTTACAGCTACTTATATTTTTTAACGGTAAATGATTATAAAAACTTTATAACTAGATATATGATTGTTAAGTAATATTGGCAAGATCTAATAAAATAACGGTATTTAAATTGACTAATAAGTTACATAGGTTCTGTTTTTAGAAGAATAAAGATTAATTTTAAAAATTAAACTATCAATTTTATATTGTTTTTTGAACAACTTGTTTTTTATCGATAAAAAAAATAGTTAAAAATGGCTAGTAATAACATTAAATTTGACCATAAAAAACTAACAATATTGAGCTTTTAAATTTTTTTATATATACAGAGGATATAACAAGTATATAAAATAAGCGGGATTAACCAGGTTACTTTAATAAATAAAATAGGAGAACCCCAAATGACAAATATTGTTTCCCTTATGACAGATTTAGATTTAAGTGATGAAATTATTATTAGTACTTTAACAAAAATCAACACAATTTGCTCTATTTATCATTGCTCAAATACTTTTACAAGTTGTCATTCATTTATGGCTTTAGGCAATGGAGACGGAAACGGTAATAATTAATATTAATATTGAGTCATTAACAAGAATTAGGAAAGGAATTAACAATGGTAAACATTTATGCAATGCAAAACAGCTATCTATTTCAACAACAAAAACAACAACAAATTGCTCAACAAATGGAAAAATATAATAATAGTCTTTCTGAATATAATATGGAAAAGGTAATTAAATTTTACACTCAGGCTATAAATTCTGCAGAGTCATCAAATGAAGCTAAATATTTAGCAGAATCATTAAATTCATTATTGTCAAATTATGGCAAATCTATTGATGATGTAAAAGGTATTAATAATCCGTTGTTAACTGACCCTGCTGCAACTACTGGTGGCAAAGGAAAACAAAGAGGTAATGCTCAAGATAAGGCTGTTATTAAAGATCTTAGCGATGAATTTGGAATAGATGTTAAAAAACGTGGCACTACACAAGATTGGTTAGAAAAAGCTAAGACTGATGACAGAGTTAGAGTTTTAGATAGTAATGGTAAAGATGTTACTAATGAAAGAGAAGGAAGAATTAAGAATGGTGACATTCTTGAAGTTAAATCTGAAAAACATGGTTTAGTTAAAATTGCAGTTGGCGGCGATGGTGAAATAAATGGTGGCGATGATAAAGTAATTGCTATGGGTGGTAAAACAGCTGCTAATGGAATTTTTCATGGCCTTAATGAAATAAATACACTAAACCAGGAAAAAAATCTTGTAGCTGGTGGTGGTAATGGTATAGCTACAAATTTATTTAACAAATTAAACCCTGAAGAAGAGTTGTTAAATCCTGAAACAAATACCACCCAAATCTTTACACAGAACGAAATTAAAAACCTTTTAGCTGCAATATTAAACACTGCTTTATCTGATATTGAAAAGAAAGAGTATCAAAAACAAATACAACAAATAGCCGTATAAATTTTAAAATTCTCAAAAAATATTTTTTTTAATAAAAGTTCCCCTTGAAAAAAATTAATGTATAACCCAAAAATCTTCTCAGGAAGGTAAAGAAATTAAAGGTTCTCCTCTTACCTTCCTTTCTATTTGTTCATATATCTTGAAATTTATTATCATAAATGCTGGTATAGTAAACGCATGAAATTATGAGACATAACTGGAAATCATGAGGGTGTTATGCCCGCCGAAGGCGGGCATAACACCCGAACCCTTTATTTTCTGAAGTCTATTTTATTTATGCGTTCATTAT
>JBFMGH010000168.1:0-4178 GCA_040752795.1 Cyanobacteriota bacterium | reverse complement strand
CACCACTATGTTCAGCAATTTTTTTATTATTGAAGTATGCTACAACAGTTATATCATTTATTGTTATACCGGCCAGATCAGCAATATTTTTATCAGCTATTTTCATTGAACTTAGAGCTGGTTTAGCCGTAACAATTGTATGACCTGCTTGAATAGCAAGTTCATATCCCTTGAAATCTTCTATTGGACCCTTAATAGAATAAGTTCCACCTGTACAGATTAACACAAAGTCAAATTCCAGCTGTCGATTGTTTGTAAATAATATAAATTGGCCATTTTCATGTTGAACTTTGTCAATCCTTGCTCCGGGCCTTATCTCTGTTATGTTTTTTGGAATCTGTTTTAACAGTGTATTAGTAATAGTTTCAGAGTTATCAGAGTTCGGAAAAACACATCCACACTCATCTGTGTATAATTTAACATTTTTTTCTTCAAACCAGTTAATAGTATCCATTGCTGAAAACTGGTTAAATACTGAATAAAGAAATTTTTCTCCTCTGGGGTAGTATTTAACCAGATCATTTATGTCCTGAATATTATTAGTTAGGTTACATCTAGCCCCACCTGATGCAGAAAGTTTTATCATTGGTTCTTTATGTTGTTCAAATATAGTTATTCTAAGCTTATTATTGATCTTTTCTAAAGGGAGATTAGCTGCACAGAAAAAGCCTGCAGCTCCACCGCCAATAATTGCCAGCTTTTTATAATTCATTTTCTTCTTCAGATTCTATATTAGTTTGAAATATTTGTGATTCACTTGGTATTGAAGATATCACATCGGTTGCTTCACCATTACGATTAAATAAGATTTTGGCTTTCATTCCATTCTTATAAATAAATTCTTTAAAAGAGCCACCAGCAAACTTCATTGAAGAAGAAAATAGTGGTTCGATATTACTATCAGGTAACATATATTTTTTTATATCTTCGATAGCAATTGAAATATCTACACTGTTATTATAGGTAATTGTCTCTAATATTGACTTTTTATTTCTATAAACTACTGATATAACGGCATTATCGCTTTTATACATAACAACTTCTTTGGGGCCACCATAATTATATTTAGGTACAAATCTGGCTTCGCCGTAAATATCAATATTTTGCTCGGCAGTATTTCCTAATATAGCATCAGTTTTTGGGCTATAAATAGTAAATAATACTAAAAATATAATAACGACTGCTTTAATATTTTTCATAATAACCTGATAATTGATTAACATATGAATGAGTAAAATTATATTGTTAATTATAAATCAATGTTTAAATCTTGTTAATTATGAATATCAAACAGGTAATATAAACATGGTGAATACCTTTAATTAACAAGGGTGCTAGGTTCATTTTGTTATTGAACAGAAAGGTATTATTGTAAATTATTTATCGAAACTAACATTCTTTTGATAATATGTATTATGGAAAATTTAATGAAGTTTAAACTATGACAGAAGCGCAACCACAAAATCAACAAATTCAACATAAAAAATCAAGTTATACATATTTAAATCATATTATTGATAAATGTGTGTTTAACTTTATTGCAGGTTTTATAGTTGCAGCATCAATTGCCATAATTATTGGGCTGAATCTGACAGGAATTGATGCCAAAGCCTGTATACCCCTGATATTATTTCTCATAGTAGTATCTGGTTTTGCCTATGCTTTTTTTGGTATCGGTATCAGCTGCTCATCAACAAAACAGGAAAATTTTAATATTACCTTATTACCTGCTTTTGGTGCAACTATTGCCAGCACTTTTACTTATATGTTTCCAATGTTTTTCTTACAGGTGCTGTTAAATTTTACAATTTTTCTTCTTCCCAAGTATGATGCCATTTTAAAAGCTTATAAACCAACACCAAAGTTTTCTCATACACTTTTAGTGAAAAAGTTTTGCGACACAAGTTCAACAGATATATGTTTTTTCCATTCACAATTTGGCATAATAACAAGTCAATTTCTGGATGTGTTGCTTCTATTTGTCGGTTTATCAGTCATATTTTCAATAATAAATTGTGTTGTGGCATTCTTTAAAATTTCAGGGAAATAAAAAGTTATACTATTCCACATAAATAATGAACCGATCCTGACAGAATTACAACGTCCTCGCTGATTCCTGATTTGTGAAGTGTCCGGGATAAAAAAATTTAACAACTCACAAATAGTTGGGGCTGGTATTATGTTTAGAAATTGCTTTATTTACACTCTGTAATTTTGGGTGAAAGAATTAATAAGAAAAGAGCAATAATTTTATTGTTTTGTATCAAAGATTTTTACACAACTTATGTTGAATAAAATATGAACTATTAGTGATTCTCTGCCCTAAGAAGTCTAAAAAGGCCTTACTCTTTTTATGTTTACTTAATTATTTTGAGGTTTTAAAAAGTTATCCGGTTAACAATATTATAAAAATTGTTATTTTTAGATCTAGAAATTTTATTATTTTTTGCTTAAAGTAATTAATAAGTGAATAACTATAAGAGGTTAGTTTATGAATAGCGCAACACTAGATTCAAAAAGCCTGAAGATGGAAATATTGCCTGAAGGGCAGGAACTAGTTAGAGAAATTATGCAATTAGCAACTAAAGAAGATACTATTAATGAAGAAATTAATTCAACAGATTTAGCCGTTGTGGTTAGTGATGCTTTAATGTATTACAAAATCTTATTAGAGCACAAAACAAAAGGTGGAGATATTATATTAAAACTTGACAATCAAGAAGTTAAATTGCCAGTAATAGCCAGCATTAATTAATACTGGCTATATAAAAAAGAATTTGATTGTTTATAGTCTATTTTGCAAAAACAAAAGATTCAAATCTAGTAAATTTATCAAATTCTAAATATCTTTTTTGAAGATCCTCAGGTGTAACAGACTTTAGTCTATCAAGGCTAAAGTCTTCGCACGAAAAGGAGGCACAAACAGTTCCCGTAATAATAGCTGTGCGAAGAGTTTTAATAGATATGTCATCTTGATTAGCTATAACTCCCATCATTCCACCAGCAAAAGTATCACCTGCTCCCGTAGGGTCTTTAATGACTTCAAGTGGATAAGCCGGAGAAATAAAGTATTCACCTTCTTTATTGAATAATAAAGCCCCGTGTTCACCTTTTTTAATAATTACATACTGAGGCCCCATCTCTAAAACTCTTTTAGCTGCAACTATTAAATTAGGAGTTGCACATAATTGCCTTGCTTCTTCTTCGTTTAAGAGAAGCAAATCTACTTTTTTAATTACTTCTAGTAACTCATCACGTGTTGAATCTATCCAGAGGTTCATAGTATCACAGGCAACAAACCTGGGTTTTTGAATTTGATTCAAAACATCAAGTTGAAGAGCCGGGTGAATATTAGCCAGAAAAACATATTCAGAGTTTTTATAGTTTTCAGGAATTTTTGGAGAGAAATTTCCAAATACATTAAGGTGCGTAGCAAGAGTATGAGCCTGATTCATATCATACTCATAATAGCCTTTCCATCTAAAGGTCTGGCCATCTGCAAATTCAACACCTTCAATATTAATATTCTTACTCTTAAACATTTCTATGGCTTCTTGAGGAAAATCTTTTCCCACTACTCCAACCATATTAACAGAACAATAAAGACTTGCAGCCACAGAAGCAAATGAACATGATCCACCTAAAATGTCTTCTTTATCTCCATAGGGAGTTTTAATTGAATCCAGAGCAATTGATCCAACAATTAATAGTTTTGCCATTATTAACCCCTTTTTATTGCAACATCAAACATATAAATAATAACAACTGATTGTTTCAAATCAAAGAAAAAATTTTAAAATTATCTTATACTGACAAAAAAATAAAACCTCTTTTTCTTTAGAGGTTTGGCAAACAATTTCTTTTCTTGGGGGATAAATATATGGGGAATAAAATTATTTGTGGGGATCAAATATTTAACTCACTGAATACAGTATAGGATCAATAAAAAAAAAAGTAACCCCTATTAAGCGTAAAATTTACACTTATTTACATTAATTGTAAAAGCTACACTTAAAAAGTGGCTAAAACTCCAGTTGTAGTATTTTTTGATTTTTTTCCTAACAAAGACTGGTGCATAAGTGTATACCAATCCACGTAAGTAAATTATATATGCTTTAAATTTACTACAGGGTGTTTTTAAGTTGTGTGGAACCAAAAACAACCCCCCCAAAAAAACC
>JBFMGH010000167.1:0-2432 GCA_040752795.1 Cyanobacteriota bacterium | reverse complement strand
GAATACTGGATCCTGCTTGCCAAATGGTATTGATACAGGTGAGCCAATAGATATTTTTTCCCGTAATTCATCAGGTATAGAATATGAAAATGTTCTCATATTTAGCTCTAATGCAGGTATATCAACTATTACCTGCGCATATTTTTGTTTAACCACCATTAATAACAATTTTCCGATAAATTAATTCTAACTTTTTTATCTTTATATGATATTAAGTTAACACCATTTAATCATATTAGGTAAAGAACTTTTGATAAAATTAATTATTAATTACAATGAAATAATAAACTGATTTGAATAATTACTTTTTACAGGGCAAAATTAATGATTTTAGTAATAGATAATTATGATTCATTCACTTATAACCTTGTGCAATACCTTGGAGAGCTTGGTCAAGCTATAGAAGTTTACAGAAATGATGCAATAACACTTTCAAAGATTGAAAGTATAAATCCTTCTCATATTTTAATTTCACCAGGGCCTTCAACTCCTTCTACGGCAAAAATTTCAAATGATATTATCAAAGAATTCAAGGGCAAGTATCCTATTCTTGGGGTATGTCTTGGGCATCAGTGCATTGGTGAAAATTTTGGAGCCAGGGTTATTAGAGCACCATATTTAATGCATGGCAAAGTTTCCAAAATATATTTTAAAGAAGACGAACAGATTTTCAATAATATTTCGCAGGGTTTTACAGCAACCAGATATCACTCGTTAATTATTGAAAAATCATCAATTGAAAATACTCCTCTAGAGATTATTTCCTGGACTGATGACAATTTAGTTATGGGTGTCAAACACAATAAATACAAAAACTTAATTGGAGTTCAGTTTCATCCTGAATCAATTTTAACAGAATACGGACACCAATTATTAACAAACTTCATTAAAATGAAAGGTATGTAATATTGCTAAAGAGACTAATTGCAAAAGCATCTAACAAACAAAATTTAACTGTTTCTGAATCATATCAGGCATTAAATGCTTTTACGACAGGTGAGGCAACTACAGCCCAAATAAGCGCTTTGTTAACAGCCTTAAAGATCAAAGGTGAAACTGTTGATGAGCTTACTGGTTTTGCATGTGCCATGAAAGAAAATGCTATACAGGTTAATTATAGCAAGAATCCAATTTATGATTGCTGTGGCACAGGTGGAGATATGGCATCAACAATAAATGTATCTACAGCTGCTGCTATATTGGCTTCTGCTGCTGGTGTTTATATTGCAAAACACTCTAACAAAAGTGTTACCAGTCTTTCTGGAAGCTCTGATGTTCTGGGTGAATTGGATATAGAGTTATGTAGCAATGCTGATGATGTAGTCTATTCTCTTGACACTACAAATATAGCTTTTTTACATGCACCAAGTTTTCATGTTTCAACTAAAAATGTTTCTGAAATAAGAAAAGAAATAGGTATAAGAACTATATTTAATCTTTTAGGGCCTCTGACAAATCCAGCTAATCCTGATGGTCAGCTTATTGGAGTAAGTAGCCCTGATTTATGTCCGATTATTGCAGAAACCCTGAAAAATTTAAAAATGAAAAGGGCTATGGTCGTCTGTGCAACTAAGCCCCGTTTAGATGAATTGAGCATATCTGGACCTACAATAATATATGAATTAAACAATAATAATATTAAACACGCAGAGATTATACCTGAAGACCTTTGCCTTAAAAGAGCTCCAATCGATAAAGTCAAAGGATCTGACCCTAAATCAAATGCTAAGGTGATAACTGATATTTTTGAAGGCAATATTGATGACTCAAGAAGAGATATTATAGTTTTAAACACTGCAGCAATTTTATGGATAGCTAACAAAGTTGAATCATTAAAAGAGGGTATTAATGTTGCTACAATGACATTGTTTTCTGGTAAAGCTTACGAAAAATTAATGGTTTTAAAAAATATGAAATTACAGTCACAATCTCAAATATAGAGATTGTGTTAAATCAAACCCCCACTTAATAAATTGTTAAGCTAATAAATTTAAATTTGTTCCTTTGTCAACCGACTGAGCAGGCACTGTTGTTGAGTCTTTTTGAGAATGAAATGGTGTAAAACTGCTTACGTGATTATTTTTCTGGGCATAAGAAGCTGCCAGGGCACCTGTTAAAACAATACCACTAAGCAATAAAACACTACTTAAAGGAACATTTCTCATTCTAGTGGCGACAGGTGAATTAGCAATTCTATCACCAATTTTGCTAATTTTAGCTGATATGCTGTTTGCCCCTTGAAATGAAACTGAATTCAATACAAAATCCCCTGCTGATATTATTCTTTTAAATTAAATTCTCTGAAAAGAAAAATTTGCCTTTTTTAATACAAATATTAAGTTTCCTTAAACATTAATGTTTTTGTAGAATAAACCAAAAATTATTGCCTTTCAATAAATATTCTTATAATGTAAAACACTTTTTACTTTTAA
>JBFMGH010000166.1:0-18752 GCA_040752795.1 Cyanobacteriota bacterium | reverse complement strand
CTCTATATGACACAATATAATCAATCGGCATATTACCAGTATATTGTGAAAGATATATATTGTTATAATATGAAACCGCATTTAATTTTCCTCCTGATGAGCTATAATTTAAATATATATCTACATCATCAGAAGATGTTCCAATTCCCGCAGATGTTATATTTATACTTCTTCCATATATATTAGGACTCTCTCCACTTCTTAAATCTATAATACTTCCAGGTGAAGTTAAAACAATATCTCTATATGACACAATATAATCAATTGGCATATTACCTGTATATTGTGAAAGATATATATTGTTATAATATGAAACTGCATTTAATTTTCCACCGGTTGAACTATAATTTAAATATATATCTACATCATCAGAAGATGTTCCAATTCCCGCAGATGTTATATTTATACTCCTTCCATATATATTAGGACTTTCTCCACTTCGTAAATCTATAATACTTCCTGGTGAAGTTAAAACAATATCTCTATATGACACAATATAATCAATCGGCATATTACCTGTATATTGTGAAAGATATATATTGTTATAATATGAAACTGCATTTAATTTTCCATCTGATGAGCTATAATTTAAGTATATATCTATATCATCAGAAGATGTTCCAATTCCCGCAGATGTTATATTTATACTCCTTCCAAATATATTAGCTGTTTCATCTGCCTTATTATCTAAAATACTTCCATATGCTTTAACATACACGTCACTTGATGTTAATATCTCTTCAAGAAGTAGATTTCCGTTAATTTCTTCAACATTTACAACTTCAGTAGAATTTACTTTTAACTCACCTGTTGTAAGGTCAATATCAACATCATCAGAAACGCTACCTACTGAACCATTAGTAGATACTATTTGAATATTTGCAGCTTTTATATTAGCTTCTTCGCCAACCAGAACATCAAGTATTGAACCATTCAACGTTGTCAAATAAACATCATTAGTAGATGATTGAACTTGTCCTAGGCCCATGTTGCCATTAATTTCAGTAATATTTATAACTCCTGACGCATTAGCATTAAGTGTACTTGTAGTCATATCAATATCTAGATCATTTGCAACTGTACCAATAGTTCCAAAGTTTGATGTCAGGTTTATATTTTGAGCAGTTATATTGGCTGTTTCTGCCACAGAACCATCTAATATATTTAAGTTAGTTGTAACAGATGCATTAGATGTTGCAACAATTTTTTCAATATTAACATTATTATTAGAAGTTATTGTTACATTATTACCTGTTAGATCATATTTCTGGAATACAGCCCCATCAACATCTACGTTACCAGCTGTATTTACAATTACATTTGTAAATACAAGGGCATCATTAATATCAACAAAGTCAGTACCTGTTACATTAATACCTACCGCACTAGCATTATTATAAGTTAAATTGTCAACATTTGCTGTAAATGTACCAACAAGACCAGATATTTCGGTTGTACCCGAAGTAACATTTGTTGTTGTAGAAACATTCAGATCAAGATCACCATAAATATTATCTGCATTTAATACTAAGGTATTAGAAACAATATTATCAGAAACATCATTAACATCATATACGTCATATGCTTCAATATCAACATTTGTACCTTGTATTAAATCGAGGTTTAAATCACTTTCAATATCCATAGTAACATTGCCTATTCCAGCATTAACTGTAGCAATTCCATCAATGGTTGATATTGTCTGGAAATTACCATCAGATGTTGTTACGTTTAGATCGCCATAAATTTCTGCAAAGAATATATTTACAGCTCCACCTGTTCCATTAACTGTAACATTGTCTGCTGAACCATATATAAAATCAAAGGAGTCTACGTTTACTGTTATATCATTCATAAACCCATAATATACGTCCAGGTGTGAAGCATTTACATCTAAATCACCAAAATTACCTGAGAGGTATGCATCATTATCAGCATTAATAACTGTTGAATTAGTTACATCAAAACCAAGATAACCTAAAACACCAGCAATATTATTTGCAGATATATTTGCATTTGTTGCAATGATATTAAGATCCCAGCCATTATTATCTATTATATTACCAGGAGTTAATAGATAGAGATCTGAGCTGGTCTCTAATAAACCTAATTCAATATTACTATCAAGTTCTTCTATATTAATTAACCCATAAGCAAATGAATTCAATTCACTTGCAGTGAGGTTTATATCAATATCATCATCTCCTAGTCCTCCAACAGAACCATTAGGAGCATTTAAAGTTATATTTTCTCCTATTACATTAGGATCTTCACTAACACTTACATCTACAATGCTTCCATTTAAAGAAGTTAATAACACACTGCCTGATGTTGACTCTATCTGTTCAAGCTCAATATCACCATCAACAAGTGTTAAATTAATATCGCCTGCCAGACCAAAGTTAAAGTTTGGTGTAGCAAGATCAACAATTAAATCGTCATCAACTGAACCTAATGAGCCATTAGTAATATCAAAGTATAATTGATTTGCTATTATATTTGCATCTTCAGATTCGTCACCATCTAAAATTGAACCATTATTAGTTGTTAGTGATACATCACCAACCTCTGATTCAACAACACCAACTAACATATCACCATTATTTTCAGTTATATATATATCAGAATCCGCATAAGCATTCAATTTACCACCTTGTAAGTCTATAGTAAGTGCATCATAGCCTGTGCCTATTGTACTACCATAACCATAAGCAGTTAATGTAATATCTTCTCCAATGATTGTAGGAGGAGGACTAAGAATACTACCATTTTGAGTTGTTAATATTACATTATCATTATAAGATTCTACATGACTTACATTTAAGTTACCGTCATTTTCTGTTATATTTATAATTCCATCAGCATACGCAGTTAAGACACCGCCTTGTAAGTCAATATTTAAATCTTCGTCGATTGTTCCTATTGTACCATAGCCAGCGTTAAGATTTATATTATAACCTATTATTGTGTTTGAAGATTCTTCAGTTATATTATTTTGTGCTATTAATGAAACATCTCCATCTTTAGCTTCAATATGATCAGAAATTATACTTCCAGTGTTAGCATTAAGTTCTACGTCTCCGTAGTATGCATAAACATTGCTGGCAATCAGATCACCGTCAGTTTCAGTAATATAAACTCCTTCATAACCATAAACATCCAGGCCACCGCCTTGAAGGTTAATAGTTAAGTTATCACCATCAAGACCAACTGAACCATTATCAGCCTGTAGATAAATATTTGCACCAGATATTCCATAACCTGCACCTTCAAGAATATCACCGTTTTCAGCAGTTAAATATACATCATCATTAAATGATTCAACAAGATCTATTATTAGATCTCCATCTTCTTCAATTACATTTATAATTCCATCAGCTGTTGCTGTTAGATTTCCACCAAGTGTATCGATATTTAAATCTTCAAATAAATCTCCTATTGAGCCATTATTTGCATCTAGAATAATATTATAGCCAATTACCGTTCCTGGATTAGCTTCAATAATACTTCCATTTAGTGTTGTAAGAATTACATCGTCAGAACCTGAAGTTGATTCAACATGATATGATAATAAATCACCATCAACTTCGGTAATATTAACTACTCCATATGCAGCTGCAGTCAAATATCCGCCATTCAGATTAATACTTATTGTATCAGAATATGTTCCAATTGTATTTCCATATCCATATGCAGTTAAAGTAATGTCGTTACCTATAATAGTATCTGGTGATGTTTCTAATATACTACCATCATTAGTTGTCAAATATACATCATCATTATATGACTCTACATGATTTATGAGCAGATCATTATTATTTTCATATATATTAATTATACCATCTGCATAAGCAGTTAATACACCACCTTGTAAATCAATATTTAGATCTTCATCAATTGTTCCTATCGTACCATAGCCAGCATTAAGATTTATATTATAACCTATTATTGTTAAATCTTCAGATTCTACAATACTACCATTTATAGCAGCCAGATAAACATCATTATCGGTCGATTCAACATGATCAACTACCATATCACCATCAACCTCAACAATTTGAATTGTACCATTAGCATATGCATAGAGGTCGCCAAACTGAAGATCTGTTAATACGTCTATATTACCAAAACTAACATTAAAGTTTATATCATTAGCGCTTACTAATCCACTTTCAGTAATTCCACCATTATTTGTGGTTAATGTAGCATCACCATAAAGTGATTGAATTATACCAATAGCCATATCACCATCATCTTCAGTTATATATATATCACCATCTGCATATGCAGTTAAATAACCGCCTTTAAGATCAATAATAAGATCATTAATATTATCACCTATAGATCCATAGTATGCATCGAGGTTAACATTATAACCAACAACAGTACTTCCAGATCCTTCAAGAATACTGCCATCTTCGGTACTCAATGAAACATCACCATAATATGATTCAACGTGGTTAACGACTAAATCACCATCATTTTCAATTATATTTATATTGTTATAGGCGTAGGCTGTTAATGTTCCACCCTGAAGGTCTATATTTAATGCATCATAACCTGTTCCTATTGAACCATTATTAGCATTCAATGAAATGTCATAACCAATAACTGTTGTTGATGAATTATCTATAATGCTTCCTGAAACAGTTGCAAGGTATACATCATCACTTGTTGATTCAATATGCTGAACAACTATGTCACCATAATCTGCTTCTATATTTATTACACCTTCAGCATTTGCATTTAATACTCCGTCATTTAGTATTATATCAATAGCATCGAGATCAGTACCAATTGTACTTTCAAAACCATTAGCAACTAGAGTTATCATTGTACCTATTATATTTGTTTCTGGAGCATCGTTTAATATGCTTCCATCATCTGTTTCTAAGTATACTCCGCCTTCTCCAGATTCCACAAGCCCTAATCCAATATCTCCATTATTTTCATAAATGAATATATCACCATAAGCATAAGCATTTAACATTCCACCATTCAGATCAATATTAAGGAAATCAGTTACTAAACCTATACCACCACCATTGGCTTCTAATGTAATATTATTACCAATAACAGTTACATTAAATTCGTCAATAATACTGCCATTTATTGTTGAAAGACTTGTATCACCATAGTATGACTCAACGTGTTCAACAACAAGGTCACCATTATTTTCTGTAATATAAATATTATTATCAGCAGTAGCATTTAAAGCACCACCTTGTAGATCAATACCAAAGGTATTTTCAGAATCTCCAATACCGCCATTATTTGAATCTAATGATATATTGTAACCATATATATTTGTATAACTACTATTGTTGTATATGTTACCATCATTGGTTACTAATGATACATCTCCTGAATATGATTGAACAGTTCCAAGATTTAAATCACCATTACTCTGAAGAATGAATATATCATTACTTGCAGAAGCATTAAGTTCGCCACCACTCCATGATTCTATTATTAATGGATTTATATTAGTACCAATTGAGCCATTAACAGCATCCAATGTTATATTATAACCTGTTACATTATTTGTTGGTTGACCACTTAAAATACTTCCATTACTAGCTGAAAGAGAAGCACTTCCCCAGTATGCATATATGCTACCAAGATCCATATCACCATCTGCTTCATTTATGTATATATCACCATTATATGAATATGCACTTAATAGTCCTCCCTGTAAGTCAACCTGTAAATAGTCATCATATTCACCTATATTATTATAACTATTTAATTCTATGTTATTAGCTTTTATAGTACTACCAGATCCTTCTAATATGCTTCCATCATTAGCTGATAGATATACATCATCGCTATAAGATTCAACATGATTAACTATTATATCGTTATTTTCTGAAGTAATACTTATTGCTCCATCAGCATAAGCGATTAATTGACCTCCCTGCAATTCAATATATAAAGAATTGCCAATACTACTACCAGGACCATTTGCTACTAATGTTATATCTTCACCAATTACTGTTTTTTTAGAATCTTCTAATATACTTCCATAATAAGTAGTTAGATATACATCATCATTATAAGACTCTACATGATCAATATTTAAATCACCGCTTGTTTCATAGATATTAATAACATCAGATGCATAAGAATTCAAGTAACCACCTTGTAGATCAATATCCAGATCTTCAGATAATAAACCTACAGATCCATAGCCTGCATTTAACGTTATATTGTTCGCTATTACGTTTGGATCTTCACTAACACTAACATCTAAAATTCTTCCATTATTAGCAGTTAATTCAATACTTCCTGTATTTGATTTAATCTGTGTTAGCGCTATATCACCATTCCATAAGGTAAGGTTAATATCACCATCTATAACATAATTAAAGTTAGGTGTAACTACATCAACAACTACATCATAACCAGAACCCAATGAACCAAGTGAACCGTTGGTAACATTAAAGAAAACTTGATTTGCTATTACATTACGGTCTCCTGAACCTGTTGCATCAAGTATGCTTCCATTAAGTGTTTTTAATCTTACATTATTAGTTGCTGATTCTACAAGACCAAGTTCCATATTACCAGTGTTAGCAGTTATATTTATTATTCCAAAAGCTGAAGCATTTAATGTACTGCTGTATAATTCAATATTTAAATCACTTGTTAGTGTTCCAATTGAACCATTAATAGATTCTAAATCAATGTTATAAGCAGATATATTTACATCTTCAGTTGTTTTTGCATCTAATATATTCATGATTGAAGCTATATCAACATTACTATTAGATATTATCGTCTCTATTTGAAGGTTACTTGTTGCATCCATTGTTATGTCATAACCAGTTATATTAATTTTACCAAAGACTGAACCTTCAATGTATACATTTCCTAGGGTTGAATCTACATTTAACGTGGTAAACACATTTGCGTTATATATATTAACGTCATTAATTGAATCAACATCTATTTTTATTGCAAGAGCATCATCAAAGTTTAATGAGTTTACATCTGCTGTAAGATTACCAACAAGACCTGTAATGTTTGTATCTAAAGCTTCTATATATGTTGTTGTATCAACCTGTAAATCAAGATTGTATATATTTGATGAATTTATTACTAATGTATTAGCAAAAATGTTATCTAATTCTGCATTAACATCATATATATCACCAGGTGTATTAATATCGATATTTGTACCATCAATAACACCAATATACATATCAGATGTAAGAGTTAAATCTATATCAGTACCGGTTATATTTATATCATTAGCTATATCACCTTGAATCTGAACCACACCTAAAGCATTTACTGTTAAGCCTCCAGATAAATCAACGTCAAAATATTCGCCAACTGTATAAACACTGGACGCATTAATTATTGCATTATTTGCAATTACATTATAACCAGCACCGTTAATATCTTTAATATTGCCAGGTGTTGTTAAATATACATCTCCGTCTGTGTCAATCAAACCTAATTCTATTTCACTATCAAGTTCAGATATGTTTACTACTCCGTAAGCTGTAGCATTTAATTCACTTGCTACTAAATCAATATCTATATCTCCATCTGTATCAATTGTGCCAATGGTACCATAACCAGCATTAAATGTAATGTTAGTGCCTATTACATTTGGATTTTCATCAATAGTTTCATCAAGTATACTTCCATTATTAGCTGCTAAAATGACTTCACCAGTCTCTGATTCAACTATTCCAAGACCCATATCTCCATCAGTAGATTTTACATTAACAAGGCCATAGGCATATGCATTCAACATGCCACCATTAAGTTCGATTTCGAGTGCACTATAACCTGTTCCTATAGTACTGCCATAGCCTAATGCATTTAGTTGTATATTAGTACCAACTGTTGTGTAGCCTGAACCACCTAATATACTTCCATCAACAGTCGAAAGAATTACGTCATTATTATATGATTCAAGATAGTTTATATCCAGATCACCATCAAGTTCAGTTATATTTATTATGCCATCTGCATAAGCTGTCAGTCTGCCGCCTAATAAATCAATATTCAAATCTTCCAATACACTACCAATAGAACCATAACCTGCATTAAGATAAATGTCCTGACCAATTATTGTTTCCTCAGAAATTTCTAAAATACTTCCATTATCTGTAGAAAGATAGATATCACCATAACCTGATGTTGATTCAACATGGTCAACAACCATATCACCATCAATTTCAGTTAAATTAATAGTTCCGTATGCTAATGCATTTAACACACCTCCCTGAAGATCAATATGAACTGTGTCAATATCATCTCCAATAGTACTTCCTGACCCATTTGCTTCTAATGTTATATTTCCACCAACTACTGTTGTTCTAGAATTTTCAAGAATGCTTCCATAATATGTTGTTAGAATGACATCATCCATAAATGATTCAACATGGTTAACTAATAAGTCTCCATTATACTCATATATATTTATTAAACCGTCAGCATAAGCTGTTAATTCACCACCCTCAAGGTCTATATTAAGACCATCTTCTATAGTTCCTATTGAACCATTAATTGCATTAAGGAATATATCATATCCAATTACTGAATATGCATCATTTTCAAGTATACTACCATCTTCTGCTGTCAAAAGAACTTCGTCATATCCTGATGTTGATTCAACTTGATCAATAAGTAAATCACCATTAACCTCAGTAATGTTAATTGTTCCATATGCACTTGCAGTTAGCATACCACCTTTTAGATCTATATTAACAGTACTATAAGCATTACCGATTGAACTACCATAACCATAAGCCATTAATTTTATATCTTCGCCAATTATTGTAAATGGATTATATTCAAAAATACCGCCATCACTTGTTGATAAATAGACATCATCAGTATAAGATTCAACATGGAACGCATTTAAATCACCATCATCTTCATTTATATTAATTAAACCATCAGCATAAGCCAGCAAATAGCCACCCTGCAGATTAATGTTTACCTGATCGTAACCAGTACCAATAGTTCCATAACCAGCATTAAGGTATACATCATAACCTATAACAGCATCACCACTGGAACCTTGAAGTATACTTCCATTTATTGTTTGTAATGCTGTACTGCCTGAATATGATTCAACATGGTTTATAGTTAAATCACTGTCAATCTCGACTATATTTATTAAACCGTCGGCATAAGCTGTTAATTCACCACCCTGTAAGTCAATATTTAACGGTGTATAGTATGTGCCTAATGAACCATAGTATGCTTCAAGATTAATATTATTACCTATAATTGTTTCTGGTGAACTTTCATAAATGCTTCCATAATAAGCTCTCAGGTATACGTCATCAGATATTGATTCAACATGATCAACAGTCATATCACCTTGAGATTCAATATTAATTAATCCATCAGCATATGCATACAATGTACCGCCATTAAGGTCAATGTATAATGGATCACTTTCAGCACCAATGCTACTACTATAGCCATATGCCTTTAATGTTATATTATTACCTACAACAGTTGTTGGCGATGTAAATATACTTCCATCAGTTGTTGTTAATGTTACATCGCCATAGCTTGATTCTACGTGATAAATCTCTAAGTCATTATTGTTTTCATTTATATATATACTATCACCAGCATAAGCAGTTAATTCACCGCCTTGCAAGTCAATATTTAACGAATCTGAAGACAGTCCAATTGCACCATAACCAGCATTAAGAGAAATATTATAACCAATAATTGTTTCACTTGAGGCATCAATAATGTTTCCATTTATAGTTGCTAAAATTACATCATCTTCCCCGGAAGTTGATTCGATATGCTCAACTACTAGATCGCCTGAGTCTGCTTCTAGGTTAATTACTCCGTAAGCTGTTGCATTAAGCACACCGCCATCTAAGATAATATCAACAGCATCACCATATGAACCAATAGTACCATTATTAGCATCTAATGTTATATTTATAGCTTCAATATTAGTTGAAATTTCTGTATTTAATATACTACCGTCATCGGTAGTTAAAGTTACATCTCCGTTATATGCTTCAACTACTCCTAATTCCATATCTCCATTAATTTCATTAATAAAGATATCACCCATATTTGAATAAGCATCTAACCTGCCACCATACAAGTCTATATTAAGAGCATCTAAATCAGTACCAATTCCATAATATGCATTTAGTTCAATATTATAACCGGCAACTGTGCTACCTGAACCTTCAAGAATACTGCCGTTAGCAGCCAGATAAACATCACTATCAAAGGATTCTATATGATTAACTACTAAATCACCAGTATTTTCAATTATATTAATTTCATTAAATGCTTGAGCAGATAACATTCCTCCTTGAAGATCTATATGTAAAGGTTCTGCGTCAGCTCCTATTAAGCCATTAAGAGCATTTAATGTAATATCATATCCAATTATTTTTGCGTCTTCAGTAATACCAAAGTCATAAATACTACCAAAAACAGTATTTAAAATTACATTATCGTCATAAGATTCTACAAGACCAAAATATAAATTACTAAATTCTGTCGTAATATTTATTAATCCAGAAGAGCTCGCATTTAGAACTCCTCCTGTAAGTTCTATGTACAATGGATCTATAAGTGTTCCTATTGTATTGTTATAACCAAGGGCTGTTAAATTAACGTCTGCCCCAATTATTTTATTTGTATTTGCTCTAAGTATACTTCCGTCATTTGTTTTTAATGATACATCACCATAATAAGACCTGACCTTATCTGCAACAAGATCACCATCATTTTCAAAGATATTTATATCTCCATCAGCATATGCTGTTAAATAACCACCCTGCAAATCGATATTCAATGGGTCATATCCATTACCAATTTCACCATAGTATGCTTCTAGATATACATTATAACCCTTAACTGTTACTTCAGAAACATCCGAAATACTTCCATTAGCATATAATGCAACATCACCATCGTAAGATTCAATGTGATCAAGAACTATATCGCCATTAGCTACAGTTAGTTTTACATCTCCATAGTATGTATAAATATTATCAGCAAACAAATTACCATTATCTTCAGTTATATTAATTCCTGTATATGCAAAAGCATCTAATTCACCACCCTGAAGGTCTATGTGTAGAGGAGCTGCAACTTCACCTATAGATCCATAATAAGACTCTAAATTAATATTATAACCTACAACAGTTGAACCAGAAGCTTCTAATATACTACCATAATAAGCAGTTAAATATACATCGTCACTGTATGACTCAACATGATTAATATTCAGATCACTATTCTCTGAATATAGGTTGATAAGACCGTAGGCATAAGCAGTCAAATTACCATTTAGTTCAACATCCACAGATGTTTCAATAGTACCAATTGAGCCATAACCTGCATTAAATGTAATATCAGAAGCAGCTTCTATTGTATATCCTGAGCCCTGAAGAATACTTCCATTATCTGTTGATAAAGATACTACTCCATTATTAGCTATTATTTGATCAAATATTAAATCACCGCTTATTTCATTTAAATATATATCATTATTAGCATTCGCAAATATTTTGCCACCAAGAGTATCAATAGTTAATGCATCATATCCACTACCAATTGAACCTAATGGTGAATTTAAATAAATATTATTACCAACAACTGTAGATGGTGATCCTTGCAAAATACTACCATCATAAGATTCTAAATATACATCGTCATAATATGATTCAACATGATCTACAATAAGGTCTCCTTCATTTTCTTCAATATTAATAATGCCCTCGGCAGTTGCTGTTAATGAGCCACCCAAAAGGTCAATTGTAACTTCATCACCTATTTCACCAATTGAACTATAATAACCGCCAGCATATAAGAATATATTCTCACCTATAATTGTAGTTTCAGAACTTTCATTTATACTTCCATTTTCAGTTGAAAGGTAAACATCATTATCATATGACTCAACATGATTAACTAATAATTCTCCATTATTTTCTTGAATATTTATTAGGTCATAAGCGTATGCTGTTAGATCACCACCAATAAGATCAATGTCAACGTCTTCATCAATAGTACCTATAGAACCATCTGAATTAAATGTAATATTTACACCTCTGACATTTGTACCGGGTTCTCCATTAAGAATACTTGCTCCATCCCCTGTTGAAATTGTTACATCATCAAAATATGATTGAACTAAACTTAAATGTATATCATTACCATCACTCATTATATTAATCAAACCATCTGTAGAAGCATTTAATTGACCACCAGTAAGTTCTACATTTAAATCTTCAACATCAGAACCGATTTCACTTAAATAACCGTTTGCAACCAGATTTATATTATAACCATGTATTGGCGTGGAAGATGTCTCATATATGCTTCCATTAGCTGTTTCCAAATATACGTCATCATTATTTGAGTGTGCATAATTTATTAATAAATTACCATCATTTTCATATAGATTTATAATGCCTTCTGCATATGCAGTTAATTCTCCACCATCCAGGTCTATGTTTAAAGCATCTTCACTTGTTCCTATGGTTCCTAAGTATCCATATGCATATAAACTAATACTTTGACCAATAACTGTAGAAGGACTTGTTTCAAGTATTGATCCAGTTTCTGACGTTAAAATAATATCATTATTAGTTGATTCAGCATGATCAACTCTTAGGTCACCATCTGTTTCTGATATATTAACAAGGCCATAAGCATTGGCAGTTAAACTACCAGTTGTACCAAATAAATCAATATCAATATCATCATCTGCAACTGAGCCAATATCACCAGATGGAGCATATAAATTAATGTTCTCTGCTGTTATTATATAGTTTTCAGAAACTGTGTTATCGACTATATCTCCTGCTGCGCTTGTAATTGTTACTGTATTAGAAATATTATTAATAGTATCATTAAGGTATATACCTGTTGATGCATTATCAGTAATAATAACTGGTTTTGGTGCAAGGTCTTCATGTTTATTAATGATAAATGAACCATAATTCTCATATGTTGAACCATTAATTTGAACATATCCATATTGGTCAGTATCTACAAAGTTCATTACTAATGGTTTTGTTGAATTATTTGTAATTTCAATTTGTGCCTGACCAGTATAATAGTCTAAGGTTGCCGAACCAGAAACACTATCTGCATTTAATGTAATATACTGTGTTGAAATATCATCTACATCAATATTGATATTTGAACTAGCACCAATATTACTGCTAGTACGATTTACAGTACCATCAGCATTCACATTCAGTTCTTTAGCAAATGAACCCGATGAAATAGATGTAGCAGCATCCATATTGATTAAAGCCGTACCGTTTGCTGAGTCTACAAAAGCATCAAATGTTCCACCAACAAAGTCTAAATCAGAAGCAATCAATGATCCCATTGATCCAATTGAACTTCCTGTAATTACATCAATATTAGCATTAGCAGATTTCATATCTACGTTAAAGAACTGTGCTCTAGCATCTGAATTAAATCCATTTGCACCTTTGGCGTATATAATTAAATCTTCATAGCCTTCAATTATTGAATTTGTAGCAATGATTTTGCCTTCAGAATTTGCAAATGGATCAGATAAACTTGTATTATCACCTTCAGCCCTAATATCTATTGTATTAGCTTTTATTGTTGAGTTTACAATATAAGAATGTGCATAAGAAGTCTTATTTGCAATATCAATGCCACCATGAGATTTAATCTCTATATTATCTGCTAAAACTGTTGAATCAGTAATTGAAACAGAAGCACCTGTATTAGAGGTATTACTGTTATCAGCTAATAAGCTAACAGTTCCATCGCCTGCATTAATAAATGAAGAATTATTAACTTCCAGTAATGAATTTGTATATCCATATGCTGCAGCATGAAGCTCGACATCACCACTTGAATACCCATTGGTAGCAAAAGTTAAAAGGTCTACATCAGATATTGTTATTTCCTGAGCTGTAAAAGTAAGATTTCCTGAATTACCTACTGATGCATCATTAAATTGATCCCCACCAGAACCAGCAGCAATGTTTCTTGTTGATATAAGCACATTGTTAGCAGTTATATCATCTGTAGCTCCAATAATTAGATTGGCACCATCAGTATAAATAAGACCATCATTTATATAGCCAGCACCTATATATTTAACAGAATCAATATAAAGTGGATCAATTATAATAGTACCTGTTTCTCCCTCTGTTGCTGTTGCTTTAAACTCACCACCAACATAGACAGTGTCTTTTGAACTGAGTTCAACAACCCCTGCATCACCTGATACATCGCCACCTCTGGCATCTAAGACCGCATCATGATGAAAATATGCATCATTATCTCCCCAGACATAAACATCACCACCGGCAGAATTCTCACCTTTACCTTTTGTACTGATTAATGAACCTGTTTCTAGAACTACATCATTACCAGCTTTTAAAGAGATGCTGCCTGCATCAACATTATTTCCACCGTCAGCAACAATTTTACCCTGGTTTGTGATATCTCCTGTGGCCTTAATTACAACACTGCCACTTTCTACAGCCATTTCAGCTCCACTTTCAAGTGTATTTAAATTAACCACATCACCAAGTTCAATGTCGTTTTCTTCAAATACTGCGCCAGTGTTTATATCACCAGTGTTTGTAAAGTTACCGGTATCTAATTTAACTGTTTCTATTGCGTTAATAACACCATTATTTTTAATAGTTGCATTCGTATTTATAGGCACATTTCCGTTTAAGAGGTTAATTACTGACGTGTCATCAGGGTTACCTGGTGAAAGGAAGAAGTTATTCATATAATCTTTTGTAGGTGTTATAGCAGTTAAGCTGCCCACATTAACAACACCCTGTGAGCCAATTGTTATTCCGTGAGGGTTTACAAGAAAAATGTTACCGCCAACATGGCCATTTTTAATTGAATTAAGAACACCATCAATGCTAGTTGCTTCGTTATGTATAAGGTTTATGAGGTTGCTGCTGTTATCTGGTACAACCAAATTAACTATATTGCCCTGAGTAACATTAAATTTATAAAAAGAGTTAAAGGCATTAGGGCCTTTAAAGGTTGTGGTTGTTACAGTTGTAACATTTGAGTTTACATCTAGGTTTGTAGCAGTTTTTCCATCAATAACCATTTGCTGTGCATATGCTGGAGTCAGATATACAGTTGTTGCGATAGCTAAACTGGCAAACATTTTCATAAAATCAACTGAACCAGAACCTGATCTTCTTTTTAACATTTTCCTTTTAATACTTCTAATCATTAAAATAACCTCACTTTATAACGAATAACAACTAACTTTTCTTTTCTAAATAAAACCTGCGCAGGTCTACCGTGAATTAATTCTCAATTACATCGTGTTAAAACAACACAAAGCCCACGAATATAGTAAATCCGTGGCCAAATCTCGGGTATGAGATTTTTGTTTTTATGGTTAAACACTTTGTTGCGCACCGTTTTTAGTAGTTTAAATTTACTCAACACATGCTTGTAAATCAATAAGATTATTAATAATTATTATCAAAATAGTAAAAGATACCACTTTAGAGCTATAACAATAAATTTTAATATTTTACCTGTAAATTGCACTGTTTGGTTGGGTATATGAATGTTATTTTGAGTAATTTAAATGCAATAATTTGTTATTTTTATAATTATTACTTATTAACAATATTCGTAAAAATTCGTTTATTAATTATGACGTGTGATAAAAATAATTTAGATGATACAAAAACAGTTAAAATCTGGTAATAATAATCCCACCTTTTTTCATAAAGCCGAATTTACCTGCATAAATACCACTGCTTTTAACCTTTTGACAAACCAGTTTATATTTTTGATCAAGTCCTCTTCTTTTCATAGCATTACTTATTGCTTTAAAAGAATACTCAATAATTTCAACACTTTGTTTTTGTGTAACCTGCCCACAATGAAGCCGGTAATAATATAAGATTTCATCTAGATATTTAATATCAGATACTTCTGAAATTCGCAAACACAGGTCATAATCTTCTACCCTTGCAAAGCTTTCATCATAACGGCCAATTTTTTCAAAAAGTTGCTTACTGAATAACCTGAAATGAAAGACCATAAAGTTAAGCAATATAGTGTTTTTATCATATGGCAGGCGGCATCTATTGCCAGCACCAAGATGTTTGCCATCTTTATTAATAATTGTATGGTTAGTATATATCATTCCATCAGGGTTATTAGCGGTAATAAAATTATAACAAAGTTCAAGACAGTCTTCTCTGATGATGTCATCCGCATCAACCTGACATAAATAATCACCTCTGGCTTGCGAATAACCCGTATTCAGGACCCTGGCAAGGTTTCCTGTGTGTTCGCTTCTAATTATTGATATTCTTGAATCTTTTTGCTGATATGCTTCTATTATTCTTAATGAGTCATCCGTTGACCCATCATCACTTATTATCAACTCAAAATCTTTAAAAGTTTGATTTAAAATACATTCTAAAGTATAAGAAATAAATTTTTCTGAATTGTAGTTTGGTATTACAACTGATATTTTTGGTAAAATCATAGAATTAACCTGGGTTTTAAATTATTACTTTTTTGTTTATATTCTGTCAGTTCAATACTTATCAGTATACCTAAAGGAAAAATATTTCACATATTTATAATGAACGCATAAATAAAATAGACTTCAGAAAATAAAGGGTTCGGGTGTTATGCCCGCCGAAGGCGGGCATAACACCCTCATGATTTCCAGTTATGTCTCATAATTTCATGCGTTTACTATAATTGAAATTTATCAGCTATAATTCAGCAAGAGCCTCAATAAAATTAGCACCATTATTAGCCAGACTTTTCATATCATAGCCACCTTCAAGCAAACCAAGAACAGGCACACCTAATTTTGAAACAGTTATTGCAATTTCTTTAAAAAAATCAGAAGAAACACCAATATCACTTAATGGGTCACCCTCAAATATATCCAGGCCCAATGATAATATTATAACTTCTGGTTCAAACTTATCTATTCTTTTTATAGCCATCTGAAGATATTGTCTGTACTCCTTATCTCCAACACCCTCAGGAAGAGGAATGTTCATATTATATCCAAGCCCTAAACGTTCACCTTCTTCATCAGCAAATCCAGAGAAATATGGATAACATCTTTCAGGATCACCGTGGATAGAAACGTATAGAACATTTGGCTGGTCATAAAATATTCCCTGAATACCGTTTCCATGATGAAAATCAACATCCAGTATGGCAATGCGCCCCATTTTTGATAAATATTGTGCAGCAATTGCAGCATTACAAAATATACAATAACCTCCAAAATGGTTATAACCTGCATGATGCCCAGGCGGGCGACACAAAGCAAAAACTTTCTTTTCTTTTTTAGTAAAAATAAGGTCAGCACCAGTTAAAGCTGAATCTGCAGCAGCTTTAGCAGCCGTAAATGTGTGCTTGTTTATTTCTATTCCTACATCAAAACAATAATATCCTGCTTTGCGCAGGTTTATTTTAGGATGAGCTTTATAATCAGGCGTAAAATTTCTATATGGAAAAATATGCGGAAAAACTGATTCTGTTTCATCTAAGTCTTCGCAGGATTTTATATAATCAACCATTTTATGATCTGTAACTGCTTTAATATGATCAATAGAAAACGTTTTTGGCTTAATAATTAAAGACTTCATGCCTCTTTCTACTAATTCGTTTTTAATAATTTCTGCCCTTATATTTTTTTCAGGATAAGGTACAAGTTTTCCAAAATTCCACTCATATTGGGGGTGATGCAATTTTTCTTTTTCTGAATAAATTACTTTCAATTTAATTCTCCTTAATTTGTTAATTAAGTAAAACCAATGATTTTAGAGTTTAAAGAAAATAATTCAAAGCATTAATACAAACAAATCAATGTTTTTACTGTTGAACTACAGCTTACACTGTTTTAAATGAATGTAAAAAGCTTCAATTATAACCCATTAATTTTTACTTACAATATCTTACAATAACAAACCAAAATTTTACACTCCCAGTTAATATTTTAATATTAAATATATCAGCAAATATAAGAATAGCAGGGCTTTTCCGTTAATTATTTATTTATCAAATTTATGTTTTTATTTACCTGATCAATAATAAATTACAATATTCACGTAAAACTAATTATAAATATCAACTTAAAACATAAAACTTCTGGTATATAAACAAGTATACTCTAACTGTCTTTATATGTATTGTACCACTCAACAAAATGGGGGTGACCATCAATATATTTTTTTATAGTTGTTAAAGTAACAGGTTTTTTAGTTTTAGGATTAAATAAGTTACTTTTTAACAATTCTTCCCTGGTTTCTTCAATAGATAACCTATCTATATAGTATAGTTTTAGCATTTGTATAATATAAAAATCTGGAAGTTTATACATATTATTAACTGGTTTTTGCTCTCTAGAACCCACACGCCCGTATTTTTTATAATCTGCTAACCATATATTAATTTCTTTTAGTGGTTTACCTGTAATTTCAGAAGCCATTTCAGTTGATAGTTTCTTATCTTTTATGTTTTTAGCGATTCTATTTTTTGTGTAAGTTGTTATTGATTTTAATTTTAATATTCTCGAGCTATAAATAATATCATCGTCATCTTTTTCTAATTCATGAATTAAGTCATGTTCTTCTTTCGTGACTGGTAATAAATTATCAATTCTATCATTTAAAGAGTTTCTATCCATATGGTGTATTTCTAAATCTGTAATATCAAGTGAAATAGAAACTAATATTCTGTGCAAATATTAATGTTTTAAGCCT
>JBFMGH010000165.1:0-2123 GCA_040752795.1 Cyanobacteriota bacterium | reverse complement strand
AACAAAAGAAGAAATAGAAAGTTATAACAACTGTATAGCTACTTACAATATGTGGCTTAATGAGAAGGTGCATCAAGAACTCGGAATTAAAAATGATGATGCTCCAAAACTAAAAAGATTAAAAGGATTTCCTTCTTTCCCGCTTGTGGAAAACCCCTTTGAAGATAATGACAGTTTATCTATTACGACACTGCTAGAAATCACAAATAAACATCAGGATAAAGCTGTTGAGTATTGGTCAAACTTAGATGATATAAAATTCAATGAGCTTATTGATAGATACAGACCTTATACCGACAAAAAAAAGAAAGAGAAAAAATCTATTGAAAAGGTTTCACAAATGTTTGACTACTATAAAACTAAATACAAAAAAGACAGTAGCTTTGACAAAGAGGTTGTCTTTCAGAACATATTAAAATATATAGACATTAAAATAAATAGCCTCATCAAGCATTTAAGCCTGGAATTTAATTGTTGATCTTAAAATAGAATTGATCCAGATCTGCATATAGAACTGACCCATATATTAAAAGTTAAAAATTAGAAACTTTCATAAATAACTTAAGTTATTTATGAAAGGAAACCGCAGGGATGATTGATATGGAAACGTGGTATAAGATAAAAATCTTAAAACTACAGGGAAAAAGCAATAGACAAATAGCTAGAATATTACATATTTCGAAGAATACTGTAAGAAAATACCTGTCAAGTAAAGAACCACCTGTTTTTCAAAAAAGAGATTATCAAAGTATACTTGATAAATTTTTGGAAGAAATAGAAAATATGCGAAAAAAGGGATATATAGGAACGAGAATATTTTCAGAACTAAAAAATATGGGATATGAAGGCTCTTTAGCAACTGTTCATAGAGTATTAAGAAATATTAAAACAGAAGAAATTCAGAACAAAAAAGCTACAACACGATTTGAAACATTACCTGGTGAACAGATGCAATATGATTGGAAAGAGTGGACTCTCATTATTGCTGAAAAAACACAGAAAATATATATTCATAAGTTAATATTAGGCTATAGCAGAAAGAAATTCTACACTTTTTCTCTAACTATTAAAACAATAGATATAATAAGAGCAATATATGAAGGTATAAACTTTTTTGGCGGCATTGCTCCAGAATTAATAATAGATAACCCTAAACAAATGGTAATATACCACAAAAAAAATGGTGTAATAATGTACAATGATGAGTTTTTTGGATTCTGTGGAATATTTGGAATAACCCCAAATCCCTGTCAAAACTATAGACCCAGAACTAAAGGAAAAGTCGAACGACCATTTTATTACTTACAAGAACATTTACTTAAAGGATTAAACCTTAATAATATTGAAGAATTTGAGACTAAACTTAATGAATTTACTGAAAATTATAACAACAAGATACATCCTACCTTTAAAGATACACCTTTAAAAAGGTTTGAAAAAGAAAAAAATTATCTTTTTCCTGTGCCTGAAATAAATACAACAAGTATTTTTAAAAAAGAGTATAGAAAAGTGTCCAATGATGGTTATATATCATGGAATGCTAGTTATTATCCTGTTTCTATGAAATATTGTCTCAAAGATGTTTTTATAGAGGCTATTTACGGTAGACAGATAAAAATATACAACTCCAGTGGTGAATTGCTTCAAATCTTTCAAACCAATCTTTTTGAAAAAGGTATTAAGCCCAAACACCCTGAGCATGAAATTATTAATCAGCAATATATTAACAAAAAAGAATCATTAAGATCTCAATCAATTAATAGATTTATTGAAATGTTTGATGATACAGGTTTACTCTTTATAGAAAATCTTAAGAAGACTCAATATAATAATTTATTATGGCATCTATCTGAAATTATTGAGTATACAAAAATATATCACCCTGATGATGTCAAAAAAGCTCTTTATGAATCTATAACTGAATTTTAAATAAGGTTGCAAAAAATAGACGAAACCTCTATTTTAGAGTTGTCCAAAAACCAAAATAGAGGTATAGATTATGTTACAAGCAACACACCTTTTTATCAAGCAAATCCTTACTTTCGGTAAATTTCATTCTTCACAAATTCCCAAAAGAGTTTACGCCGAATTACTGACAGAATTTACAAACATCAAGAACAAAG